>CALWWT010000149.1 GCA_944385325.1 uncultured Clostridia bacterium
CACGGATTTTACGCCATAATAATATTGGCGTTACTGCCGGTGCTTCTACCCCGGCTGATATAATCAAGGAGGTTTTAACAACCATGAGTGAAATTCTGGAAAATCAGGAAGAAGAGCTCACTTTTGCGGAGCTTTTCGAACAGTCTCAGACTGAAAAATTATATAACGGGAAAAGGGTAAAGGGCATCGTCTCCAACATTACGCCTAACGAGATCCACGTTGATATCGGTGCTAAACAGACCGGTATCGTTCCTGCATCCGAACTGTCTGAAAACGGCGACCTCACCCCCGACAGCTTCAAAATCGGCGATGAGATCGATCTGGTTGTTGTCAAAGTCAACGATCAGGAAGGTGTTGTCACCCTGTCCAAGAAACGCCTGGACGCGGAGGCAAATTACACTGCTGTTTGCAAGGCATACGAAGAAGGCACCGTTATGACCGGTACTGTTACCGACGTTATCAAGGGCGGTATCCTTGTCAACTGCAACGGTCTGAAGGTATTCGTACCTGCTTCCCTGGCTTCTGACAGACGTACTGAAGATCTGTCGGTTCTGATGGGCAAGGAAGTTCAGTTCAAGGTCATCGAGGTCAACGACCGCAGAAGACGCGCAGTCGGCTCGATCAAGGCTGTTCTGAACGAAGCTAAAAAGGCTAAACAGGAAGAATTCTGGGCTAACGTTGAAGTCGGCAAAGTTTATACCGGCGAGGTTAAATCCATTACCTCTTACGGCGCATTTGTCGATCTGGGCGGTGTTGACGGCATGATCCACATCACCGAACTGTCCTGGACCCGCATCAAGAGCCCTGAAGAAGTTGTTCACGTCGGCGATACCGTTGAAGTTTATATCAAGGATATCGACACCGAAAAGAAGAAAATTTCTCTCGGTTACAAAAAGTCTGAAGACAATCCCTGGGAAATCTTCAAGAGAGATTACCCTGTTGATACCGTTTGCCCTGTCAAGATCGTTTCGATCACCACTTTCGGTGCTTTTGCACAGATCATCCCCGGCGTTGACGGTCTGATCCACATCAGCCAGATCGCTAACGAGAGAATCGCAAAGGTTTCTGACAAGCTGGCAGTCGGCGATGTTGTCGATGCAATGATTATCGACATCGATTACGACAAGAAGAAAGTTTCTCTGTCTATCCGCGCTACTCTGGATGCCGGTTCTGACGAAGAATAATTTTCCTCACCTGTAAATAAACGGCGCGTCCCGGATTGGGCTGCGCCGTTTTCGGTTTCGAATATGTGCGCGCGCACATATGGCAAAATGTCAATTGAAAGGAGTCGTCAAAATGAACATCGAACAGGTAAAAAAAGACATTCGCCTGGAAAAAACCGCGCTGGGAATTGAACTTGGTTCCACCCGTATCAAGGCAGTGCTGATCGGAAGTGACCACGCTCCGATCGCATCCGGCAGCCATGACTGGGAAAACAGGCTGGAAAACGGAATCTGGACCTACCGGCTGGAGGACGCATGGGCTGGGATTCAGGATTGTTACCGCAAACTGTGTGAAAAGGTGGAAAAAACCTACGGTGAAAAGCTGACCGGGCTTGCGGCTATCGGTTTTTCGGGCATGATGCACGGTTACCTTCCGTTTGACCGGGAGGGCAATCTGCTGACCCCATTCCGTACCTGGCGCAACACCATGACCGAAGAGGCTGCTAATCAACTGACACAGCTTTTCGGATTCAATATCCCGCAGCGCTGGAGCATTGCCCATTTGCAGCAGGCTATCCTCAATCAGGAAGAGCATGTAAGCAAAATCGACCATCTGACCACACTGGCCGGATATATCCACTGGAAGCTGACCGGTGTCAAAGCGTTGGGTGTCGGTGAAGCTTCAGGCATGTTTCCGATTGGCGACGACGGCGATTATAATCAGGAAATGCTGGATAAATTTGACGCGCTGCACGCCGCAAAAGGTTTCCCCTGGAAAGTCAGAGAGCTTTTGCCGAAGGTGCTGACTGCCGGTGAAGATGCAGGCTGCCTGACAGAAGAAGGTGCTCTGCTGCTTGACCCGACCGGAACGCTGAAGCCGGGTATTCCGCTGTGTCCGCCGGAAGGCGACGCCGGAACCGGTATGACAGCAACCAACGCAGTTGCTGTCCGCACCGGCAACGTCTCGGCAGGAACAAGTATTTTCTCGATGGTTGTATTGGAGCATCAGCTCTCCAAAGTCTACCCGGAAATTGACATTGTCACCACTCCGACCGGCAAACCGGTTGCTATGGTCCACTGCAACAACTGCACTTCCGATATCAATGCCTGGGCAGAAATGCTGATCGGGTTTGCCAAGAGAATCGGTGTAAGCTGCACCATGCCGCAGGCACTTGACGCCATCTTCTTTGCCGCACTGGACGGAAAAGAAGACTGCGGCGGCGTACGAACCGTCAACTATTTTTCCGGCGAACCGGTGACCGGACTGGCAGAAGGCCGTCCGCTGCTGGTGCGCGACCCTGACGCCGGTTTCAGCTTTGAAAACCTGTCCCGCGCCCATTTGTACGGCGCTGTTGCCACCCTGAAAATCGGTATGGATATCCTCACTGAACAGGAAAAGGTATCCATCGATACCCTGATGGGACATGGCGGATTCTTTAAGGCGGAAGGCGTTGGTCAGAAGCTGATGGCAGGTGCTCTTTCCACCCCTGTGTCGGTTATGGAAACAGCTGGTGAAGGCGGACCCTGGGGTATTGCGTTGCTGGCAGCTTACCGGGTATGGGCAGAAAATAGTGAAACACTGGAAGACTACCTTGCAAACCGCGTCTTTGCCGGTTCCAAATCGACCACTGTCCTTCCGCAGAAAGAAGACCAGGCAGGCTTTGCGGACTACATGGTGGGATTTCATAAAGCTCTGGAGGTCGAAAAAGCCGCTGTCCGTTATTTCCCGAATAATTAAAAATATGGTTGAAATTGCAGTCATTATTTCCAACGAGACCGGCATATTCACCGTTTATTCATATGGAATGTCACAAATTCCCGCAAAATACTTGAAATTTAACGGGATGTAGGTTAATATATAAGTGTACGTTCTCTATGCGCCGGTATTGCTTATTTTTATCCGCATTCCCGGCTGCTGAAACATATTTTGCAGCGTAAGCTGACTGAAAGGACAGGAAATTATGAAAATTCTGGTTATCAACGCCGGCAGTTCCTCTTTGAAATACCAGCTGATCAACATGGATAACAATGAGGTTATTGCAAAAGGCAACTGTGAAAGAATCGGCATCGACGGTCGTATCACCCACAAAACCGCTGCTGATTTCTCCGTGACAGAGGATTGCAGCTTCCCCACCCATACCGAGGCTTTTGAAAAGGTCGTTGAAAAACTGACCACCGGTGAAGGCAAAGTCGTAGATTCGATCGCAGAGATCTCCGCTGTCGGTCATCGTGTCGTCCAGGGCGGCGATATCTTCAGCAAATCGGTCCTGGTTACCGATGAAGTCATTGACCAGATCGAGAAACTGTCTCCTCTGGCTCCCCTGCACAACCCCGCACATGTCCTTGCCCTGCGCGCCTGCCGCAAGGTCGTCGGTGACGACGTTCCGATGGTTGCTGTATTTGATACCGCTTTCCATCAGACCATGCCGTCCGAAGCTTACATGTACGGTCTGCCTTATGAGGATTCCAAGAAATACTCTATCCGCAAATACGGCTTCCACGGCACTTCCCACCGTTTTGTCTCCGCTGATTTTGCAAAGAGAATCGGCAAACCGCTGGATCAGCTGAAAATGGTCACCTGCCATCTGGGCAACGGTTCTTCCATCACTGCTGTTGACTGCGGCAAATCGGTCGATACCACCATGGGCTTCACTCCCCTGGACGGCGTCATCATGGGCACCCGCTGCGGTGCGATCGACGCTTCCGCTGTCCTGTACCTGATGGAACAGACCGGCATGAACGCTACCGAAATGAGCAACTACCTCAACAAGAAATCCGGATTCTTCGGCATCACCGGCGGAAAGTCGGATAACCGTGATATCGAAGCCGGCATCGCTGCCGGTGACGAGCGCTGCGCACTGGCTACCAATATGCTCTGCTACGAAATCAAGAAACAGATCGGTGCTTATGCGGCTGCCATGGGCGGACTGGATGCAGTTGTATTTACCGGCGGTATCGGTGAAAACGCAATCGGCATCCGTGGAAAATCCTGCTCCAATCTGGAAGTCCTCGGCATCAAGATCGACGCTGAACGCAATGCCGCTCTCAACCATAAAGAAGGTCGTATCTCCACTGACGACTCCAAGGTTGAGGTCTGGATCGTCCCGACCAACGAAGAACTGCTGATCGCGATGGATACCCAGGCTCTGGTTGAAAACAAGACTCTGTAATAACACAAAACGCTCCTGGGTTTCCGGGAGCGTTTTCAATTTAATCGAGTAGGAGTCTACCCATTTCCTACTGCCAAGTCTGTAGTGGACTTTCACCACCAGGTTATTGCCTATGCCAGGCGCACTATGACGAAATCCCCGTTCTGTATTATCAGAACGGGGATTTCGCAGCGTATGAAAAATGAGGAGGAGAGGGTATGTCTGTTTAAGTTCGGATTACCCATTATCCGAATCGCCCTGCCAGATGGATTTCCCGGCCACTGACGGGACTTGCATGCTTTAGACCGCATGCCTTGGTCTCGCATTTGCCGCCAGGGGGACTCACTGCAGCCGATCCCGGACCGTGGGAAGGTGTGGCTTTTGTATCCCGTCCCTGTCGACGATTACAGTATACCGCACAAATATGAACATTTATCCCTTTACCAATGGACGCAGACTGAATAATGGAAACACAAATTGTTAAGCCTTAAAATAACAGAAAGGTGAATTTTGTCTGGATAATCGTCATAATCACACAGAACGGTGACAAAAAGTTTTTCAGTTTTTTTTTCAGAATACTGGAAATATTTCATGATATTTGCTATAATAGTGTTGAGACACTGAAAGGGTAATTTGTGCGGTCTTTTTGGCGTGCAAAAAACCAGAAAGTGAATTCGCCCGCATCCCTTTGGGAGCGCGGAGTGTGTATAAGTAATTGGAGGTAATAACAATGGGCAAGAAGTATTGCTACCTGTTCAGCGAAGGCAACGCATCCATGCGCGAGCTGCTGGGCGGTAAAGGCGCAAACCTGGCTGAGATGACCAACCTCGGCCTGCC
>CALWWT010000150.1 GCA_944385325.1 uncultured Clostridia bacterium
GTGATCTGGAAGGGACGATCCTTGAAAAAGAGGTTTTACCGACCGCTCCGGCGGATTATCAGGAGATGCTCTGCCAGCTGGAAACCGAGCTGAAACCTTTGTTGAAAAATAACCCGATGGGAATCGGGCTTGGGTTGCCTGGATTTATCCGGCAGGACAGCGGCGAGATACGCGCAAGTGTCCTTGAACGGCGGTGGAATGACCGACCGATAGCCGCGGATCTGTCCCAGCGGCTGGGTGTGCCGGTCATTGCCGATAACAACGTCCGGATGCGGGCGCGCGGACAGGCGCTGTTTCATGGAAAAGAGACACAGGACCTGTTTGCCTACCTGTTTGTATCCAAAGGGATTGCCTGTCCGCTGATGATCAGGGGACATGTCCTGTCCGGATCAACCTCAGGTGCGGGCGAACTTGGGCACATGGTCATGCAGCCCGGCGGTCCGATCTGTCCGACCTGCGGAAAACGCGGCTGCCTGGAATCGCTGACCGGTGAGACAGCGATCTTGCGGGACTGTACCGAGCAGCTGCAATATGGACACGCCGGGATACTGGCAAAGATTTGCGGGGAAAACCCGCCGGATATCCGCGCTGTTTTGCAGGCGCAGCAGGCAGGCGATACCGACGTAGCGGATGTGATGGAAAACGCACTGCGGTATCTGGGATTGGCGCTGGCAAATGTGGTAAACCTGATTTCACCGGCGCAGGTTTTGGTGGAAGGGTATATCTTCCGTTACCAGCCCAACCAGGAGATGCTGCTGAAATATGCGCGTTCCCACTTTTTTGGGCTGAACGCGCAGGAGGTACAGATACGGTTTCTGGATTTTGACCGGTACGGCGGGGCGCTTGGAGCGGCTTCGGCAGTCATAGAACGGTTTTGCATTCAGGGAGAAAACTGAAGATCATCCGGTTTACAGGTCATCGGACAGAAACCTGTAAACCGGTAATGTATGGAATGTTTCTTAATTATTTTAAAAAATATTCCTGGTGTTTTTGCGGTAAGTTTCTTAATTTTTTTAATAAACAGTCCAGGAAAGGAATGACGGTATGAAAAATCTGTTGATCATGCACGGCGGCGGACCGACCGCAGTTATCAATGCATCGCTGTACGGTGCCATCTGTGAAGCGAAAAAGCATCAGGAAGTGCAGCACATTTATGCGGCGATCGGCGGCAGCGGCGGTCTGATGCGGGAACAGCTTCGGGATTTAAGAGAGATTTCCGACACGCAGCTGGAGCTGCTTCTTTCAACGCCGGGTTCTGCGATCGGGACTTCGCGCGACCGGCTGCGTGAAGCGGAATACCAGAAGATGGCAGAGGTCATCCGGAAATATAACATCGACTGTGTTCTCTGCAACGGCGGCAATGGCACGATGGATACCTGCGGGAAATTATATCAGGAGTGTGTCCGGCAGGGAATGGACGTTCGGGTGATCGGGATTCCCAAGACGATGGACAATGACATTGCCGTCACCGACCATGCGCCCGGATATGGAAGCGCAGCCCGGTATATCGCAGTCAGCACCCGGGAGCTGTGCATGGACGTTGCGTCGATGCCGATCCATGTCGTCATTCTGGAAACATCGGGACGGAATGCCGGATGGGTTGCAGCGTCATCGGCGCTTGCTGCCGGGAACGGATGTGATGGACCCGACCTGATTTATCTGCCGGAAAGGGCGTTTTCAGAAGAGAAGTTTTTGCAGGATGTTGGCAGGCTGCTGACCCGGAAGAAAGGGTTGGTTGTCGTGGTCAGCGAAGGGCTCTGCCGGGAAGACGGTCAGCCGGTCGCGGAACCATCCTTTACCATTGGACGGGATGTTTATTTTGGTGACGTTGGCGGGTATTTAGCCGGGCTGGTTCAGAAAAAGCTGGGTTATAAAGCGCGTGCGGAAAAACCGGGTCTGCTGGGACGTGCGTCTATTTGCTGCCAGAGTGCGGTTGACCGGGATGAAGCGGTCGTTGCCGGAGAGATGGCATGTCGTGCGGTGCTGGAAGGTGAGACCGGGAAGATGGCAGCATTCCGGCGGGTATTGGATGAACCTTACCGCGTCGAGCCGTTTTTGGTATCGATTCAGGAAGTTATGCTGAACGAAAAGAAGGTCCCGGATGAGTTTATCAATCCCGAGGGCAACCATGTGACCGAAGCATTTATCCGATGGGCAGCGCCGCTGATTGGCGGCACACTGCCGGAGATGGTGAGTTTTCGAAACGACTGATGCTGAAAAATAAAAAGGAGAATAAAGACTATGCTGGTACCAATGAGGGCGATCTTAGAGACGGCAGACCGCGGGAATTATGCACAGGGTGCGTTCAATGTCAACGCTGTCGCACAGGCGAAAGCGGCGTTCGAAGTACATGAAATGTTCCGCAGTCCGGCAATTTTGCAGGGTGCAGACCTTGCAAACGGGTTTATGGGTGGACGGACAGACTTTGCAAACGCAACGCTGGAAGATAAAAAACGTGGTGCAAAACGGATAGCCGACGCGGTCCGAAAATTCGGTGAAACTTCACCGATTCCGATTGCGCTGCACCTCGACCATGGCAAAAACCTTGATTCCTGCATTGCTGCGATTGAAGGCGGATACACCTCGGTCATGATCGACGGAAGCGCACTGCCGTTTGATGAAAATGTCGAGCTGACCCGGGAAGTTGTGCGGTATGCTCATCCGCTTGGCGTGACGGTTGAAGGGGAACTCGGAGTGCTCGCAGGAGTGGAAGATCACGTTTTTTCAGAAACCTCCACCTACACCAACCCGCTCAAGGCGATTGAGTTTTTCAAAAAGACCGGCTGTGACGCGCTGGCGATCAGTTACGGTACCTGCCACGGAGCCAACAAAGGCCGTGATACCAAAATCCGCCGGGAGATCGCGATTGCCATCAAAGAAGCGATGCGGCATGAACAGATTGACGGGTTCCTGGTCTCGCATGGTTCCTCGACCGTTCCGCAGTATATTGTCCGGGAGATCAACGCGATGGGCGGCAAAATCGAAAATGCCCACGGTATCCCGATTGAACAGCTGGTCGACGTTTCCCACTGCGGTATCAGCAAGATCAATGTCGACACCGATATCCGTCTTGCGGTCACCCGGAATATGAAGGAGCTCTTCCGGGATAATCCTTCTCTGCGGGAAAGCAGTTCGATTGGAGAAATTTACCGGCTCTTGGAAACAAATCTGCCGGCATTTGACCCGCGCGTCTTTTTCCCACCGATCATGGACACCATAACGACCGGAAAGATACCCGACGCAGACGTCGGAAGGATTATCGACTGTGTGGAACGCGGCGTCAAAGAAGTTATCGGGACACTGATCGTCCAGTTTGGCAGCTATGGAAAAGCGCCGGAAGTCGAACGGATATCCCTCGAACAGATGGCGGCAAGATATCAGCAAAAGGGTATCTGACGAAAGGAGCAGGGCAATGAAATACATATTCTTAAATCTGAAACGATTCGACATTCCAACCGAATTTGGCGGCGTCAACCGACTGGCACCGGTTTCCGAATGGGGAAAAACGGTGGTCGAATCGACACAGGGGACGTTATCTTCCTATTCACCGCAAGAGGTGACCTTTGCCGCCTTTCTTCCGGAAGCGCACCTGCTTTCCGCTGCTGCTGCAAGGAAACCCGGAAGCGCACTTCACCTCGGCAGCCAGGGCGTCCACCGGCTGGACACCGCACCCGGCGGCAACTTCGGCGCGTTTACCACCAGCCTGCCGGCAGCGGCAGTCGGCGCGATGGGAATGGAATGGACGCTGATCGGGCACTGTGAAGAACGGAACAACTACGCGCAGATTCTTGCGGAAGCAGGCGTACACGACCCGGACGCGGTCAACCGTCTGCTGAATCAGGAGGTACGCGCAGCGGCTGCACGCGGGCTGAAGCTCCTTTACTGCATCGGCGAAAAGAGCGAGGAGCAGCAAAACTGGCAAGAAGTCTTGCAGGCGCAGATCGAAACGGGTCTTGCAGGTGTTGACCGCAGCCAGGTTGTGCTTGCCTATGAACCGGTGTGGTCAATCGGTCCGGGCAAGACACCGGCGGATAAACCGTACATCACAAAGGTTGCCCAATTTGTCAAACAGCTGACCGGCGGAATGGAGATCGTATACGGCGGCGGTCTGAAATCGGACAATGCTTCGATGCTCGCTTCGATCGACGAAATCGACGGCGGACTGATTGCGCTGACCCGTTTCAGCGGAGAGATCGGATTTTATCCGGAAGAATATCTGGAGATCATCCGTCTGTATCTTGGAAACGGATATTGCTGATTAAGAGAGGAGCGGAAACTTATATGAAACATTTTGATTTTGAATATGGCGCGGGCACAATGGGCGCCGAACTTCCCGACTGGACCGACACCTTTATTCCCGGCGTGACGGTGCCCGACCCGGCATGTATACCCGAAGACCAGCTGGAAAACGCTTATCTTGAAAGCCTGCACCATCCGATCGGGATGCAGCCGCTTTCGGAACTGGCATTTCCGGGCGCAAAGGTCGTCTTTGTCGTACCCGACCGTGTCAAGGGCGGCGAACAGCCGACCAGCCACCGGAAGCTTTCCATTCAATACATCCTGCGGGAACTGTACGCCAAAGGTGTTCGCAAAGAGGACATTCTGTTTGTTATTTCCAACGGTCTGCATCCGCGTTCGACCGAACAGGACGCCCGGGCAATCTTTGGTGAAGAGCTGTTTTCTGCGTTCTGGCAGACCAACCAGATCATCAGCCACGATTCAGAAGACCCGGAAAACATGGTCGATCTTGGGACGACCCGCCGCGGCGACCCGGTCAGCATCAACCGGTACGTTTATGAATGTGATATCCCGATTCTGATCGGTCATGTACAGGGCAACCCTTACGGCGGCTACTCAGGCGGATACAAGCACTGCGCGACCGGTATCACCAACTGGCGCTCGATTGCTTCCCACCATGTTCCCTCGGTCATGCACCGGGACGACTTCACGCCGGTCAACGGCGGCAGCCTGATGCGGACAAAGTTCAATGAGATCGGTATGCATATGGAGGAAAAGATGGGGCATCCCTTTTTCTGCTGTGACGCGGTACTCGACTCGAAATCCCGTCAGATCTCCATCTGGTCAGGCTACGCAAAAGAAATGATGCCGCTTTCCTGGGTGGACGCGGATAAGCGCACCTATGTCCACTGGGCAGAGAAGAAATATGACGTGCTGGTCTTTGGTATGCCGCAGAACTTCCACTATGGCGACGGCATGGGCACTAACCCGATCATGATGATGCAGGCACTGTCGGCACAGGTACTGCGGTTCAAGCGTGTCATGAGCGACAACTGCGTGATTATCTGTTCCTCTCTCTGCAACGGCTTCTTCCATGATGAACGCTGGCCTTACCTGCGGGAGCTGTACGAGATGTTCCAGAAAGACTATATGAACATCCTGCCGGACATGAACCGGTATGGCGAATACTTCGCGACCAATCAGGAGTATATCCGCAAATACCGTTTTGCCAACGCCTTCCATCCATTCCACGGTTTTTCGATGATGTCCTGTGGGCATATTGCCGAGATGAACACCTCCGCGATTTATATTGTCGGTGCCCAGCAGCCGGGATATGCCCGCGGAATGGGTCTGAAAACACGCGCGACTTTTGAAGAAGCGCTGGAAGACGCAATGCGCAAGTATGTCGGCAGCCATCCGAATCTTCTTGCTCTGCCGCTCACCTTCAAGACCGCGTCGGTCCACCTCGGGATGAAAGACTCCACCAAAGACGGGATGGACGCATACGGTCACAGAAGCGGCTGCTGTGGATAACTCAGGATTGGGCAGAAAGGAGTAGCAGGTATGTTATCACTTGAAATACTGGACAATACCCCCAAAAAACTGTTGACCGATCAACGGGTTGCAGCTTCCTGTCGGGAAGCCGCACCGGTATTGGATGCTGTTAAAGCTGGAACCGGACTGGATATCGATTCGATGGGCTGGATGGAGGTCACCAAATGGGCAGGTGAACAGACCCTTTCCCGTCTTGAAGAAATCGCCGCGCAGGTTGCAGCCGATTCCGACGCATTTGTCGTCATCGGCGTCGGCGGTTCGAATAATGCCGCGCGTTCGGTTGTAAAAGCTTTTCGCAGTGAAAGTGGCGTCGAAATCATCTGGGCAGGGAACACCCTGTCACCGGCGGCGATGAACCGGATGCTTTCGATGCTTGACGGGAAGCGCTTTACCATCGACTGCATTGCAAAGAACTTTGAAACGTTGGAACCGGGCGCTTCTTTCCGGGTGCTCAGACAGCTGCTGGTCAGCCGTTTTGGGAAGGAAGAAGCCGCACGCCGCACCATCGCGACCGGTACACCCGGCAGCCGTCTGGAAGAGATCTGCCGGGAGGAAGGGTACACTTTTCTTGCCTTTCCGACCGATATCGGCGGACGGTATACCGCGATGAGCAATGTCGGTCTGCTGCCGATGGCAGTTGCAGGTTTGGATATCCGGGCGCTGGTCAGCGGAGCAATGGAGATGCAAAGACAGCTTTACGCATTGCCTGCGGAGGAAAACCCGGCGCTCAGATACGCGGTCATCCGGAATATGCTGTACAATGACGGCTACAAGTTAGAGATGCTTTCTTCTTTTGAACCGCAGCTCAAGTGGTTTTACAAATGGTGGATACAGCTTTTTGCCGAGAGTGAAGGGAAATGCGGGAAAGGATTGTTCCCAGTCGCGTCGGAGTATTCGGAGGAACTGCACTCGGTCGGGCAGTTTGTACAGGACGGCAGCCCGATTCTGTTTGAGACGTTTTTGGATATCAAAGAGCAGCAGTCCAGCCTGATCTGCCATCCGGACGAGGTGGATGATCGTTTCGGTTATCTTGATGGGAAAGACTTCTGGGAGATCAACAAGGCGTCCTTTACGGCGACCCGTACCGCACATGCACAGAAGCTCCCATGCCTGACGCTGACGATAGACCGGCTGGATATGGAAACTTTTGGAGAGCTGTTTTATTTTTACCAGTTTACCTGTGTACTTTCCAGTCTTCTGCTGGGTGTCAATCCGTTTGACCAGCCCGGTGTCGAAGCATACAAAGGCTGGATGTTCAAAGCGCTTGGCAAACCCGGCGCATAATCATAACCAGATAGAAAGAAGGTAAGCAGTTATGGAAAAATACAAAAACCCTTCACTGCCGGTTGCTGAGCGGGTAGAAGATCTGCTCTCCCGGATGACGCTGGAAGAAAAAGCTGCCCAGCTGTGCGGAAATCTGGCGGTATCTTTTATGGAAGACGGCAAGGTAAACCTGGATGCTCTGCGGGAACAGTTTTCTGACGGACATGGACGGTTTACCCAGTATTCACTGGTTGGGATTGCCGACCCGATGGTCATTGCCGAGGTTACCAATCAGGTACAGCGATTTTTTGTAGAGGAAACCCGGCTCGGAATACCGGTTGCACTGCAATCCGAGAACCTATGCGGATACCCGGCAGCAGGCGGAACGATTTTCCCGTCGATGCTGAATATGGCATCCACCTGGCAGCCGGAGCTGATGGAGGCGGTCGCGGATATTATCGGGCAGGAATCGGAAGCGGTCGGTATCAACTCGGCGATGAGCCCGGTTATCGACGTATCCCGCGACCCACGCTGGGGAAGGACCTATGAGACTTTCGGTGAAGACCCGTATCTGGTCAGCCAGATGGGCGTGCACTATATCCGCGGGATGCAGCGGCACGGGATCGGCTGTATCGCAAAGCATTTTCTCGGGTATGCCGAGAGTCAGGCGGGTCTTAACTGCGCAGCCGAGCGGATTGGTGACCGTGAGCTGTACGAAACCTTCGCGACACCGTTTGAAGCGGCGATCAACGAAGCAAACGTCAGCGGCATGATGGCGTCCTACTCGGAGATTGACGGCATTCCGGTTGCTGCCAACAAAAAGATCGCGCGAACCCTTCTGCGGGATACCATGGGCTTTAAGGGGATGCTGACCTCAGACGGCGGCGGTGTCGCGCGGCTGTATTCGACCAATAAAGTGGTGCGATCGTATGAAGAAGCGGGACTGTACGCCATCAAAGGCGGGTGCGATACCGAGATCCCGGTCGGCGGTGCGTACAGACAGCTGCCGCGGTATGTCCGGGAAGGCAAGCTGGATGAAGCGCTGCTGGACGAATCGGTTCGCAGAATCCTGACCATCAAGTTTGCATGTGGGCTGTTTGAAAACCCGTATGTCGATCTGGATGCGGTGGAAAAGGCGATGACCAATCCGGAGAAACAGCAGCTTTCTCTGAAAGCGGCTGAACAATCGCTGACTCTGCTGAAAAATGACGGCATCCTGCCGCTGACCGGTACACCGAAACTCGCCGTCATCGGTCCGCACGCAGACAGCCTGCGTTATCCGATCAGCGGGTACACCTATCCGGCCTATCTTGAGATGATCGACGCTTCCCGCGGAAAAGACTCGGATAATATTACCATTGGCGGCATGAAGGATGAAAGTGCAAAGGAAGACGCTTCGCCCGGATACGAAGTCAAAAAGAAGAAAAAAACCGGCGGCGCATTTGCCAGCATGGTCGACCTGTTCAATGAGGAACAGAAAGCGCGCATCTGCGATATGGCCACCAGCCTGCGCAGAATCGGCTGTCAGTCGCTCAACGAAGCTTTGGGCAAACGGTATACCGTCACCTATGCACCCGGCTGTGACATTGTCAAACCCGGTCAGGACGGTTTTGCCGAAGCGGTCGCTGCCGCAAAGCAAGCAGACGTTGTCATCATGGCGCTCGGCGGCAACTGTGGATGGGTCAATGTGACCGGCGGTGAAGGCAAGGACCGCAGTTCGCTCGATCTTCCCGGCGAACAGCAGGCATTGCTGGAAGCGGTCGTGGCAGCCGGCAAACCGGTGGTACTGGTTCTCTACGGACCCGGATGCTTCGCGATTCCGTGGGCAGACGAGCATTGCAGTGCGATCGTACAGGCGTGGATGCCCGGTCCCTATGCCGGAAAAGCGGTAGCAGATCTGCTGGATGGGACGATCAATCCAGGCGGTAAATTGCCGGTATCCTTCCCGCGGACGATTGGACAGGTGCCGATTTTCTATAATCATAAGGTCGGTTCGGGGTATGACGACGTCTACGGCAACAACATGATTTTCTCAGGCGGTTATGTTGACGGTTCCTCCCGTCCGCTCTATCCGTTTGGATATGGGCTTTCCTATACGACCTTTGCACTGAGCGATTTTGAAATTGAACAGCCGGAAGTACCGACCAAAGACGGTATCATCCGCCTGTCGGTCAAGGTGACCAATACCGGAACACGTCCGGGTGACGAGGTAATCCAGCTGTACACCCATTTTAAGGACGCATATGTGACCCGTCCATGGAAACAGCTGACCGGATTTCTCCGGGTGAGCCTCGCCCCGGGAGAGTCCAAACGGGTAGATTTTGCCGTCAAGACTGCGCAGCTCGGCTATTATAATGAAGAGATGGAATTTGTCGTTGAACCGGGCGCACTCGATCTGATGGTCGGGACCTCGTCGGCAGACATCGCGTTTACCCGTGAAATCCAGCTGACAGGGGAGCGCTGGTCGCTTGCCGGACGCAGGAGTTATACATCTGAGGCGACCCAGCAGGAGTGCTGATTCAGTCAGCCTCTAAAATGCAGAAAACCCAGCCGGAATTATTCCCGGCTGGGTGAGTTTGTTGAAAAACGTTTTTGGGATTGGCAAATCGACTGCTCAAGATTGGATAAACCTTTTTTAGAGAATAGCAGGTGCAGGGCGGATGGTTCGCGCAGCGAACCGTGCCCTGCGCGCGCCTTGGCGCGCAACCC
>CALWWT010000151.1 GCA_944385325.1 uncultured Clostridia bacterium
CAGTTCCGCCTGCTCCAGAAACGCCATATCTTCTTCCGAGGCGTTTGCGATAATCGCTGCGTGGAACCGCCGCCCGTCCAGCAGGCTGCGCTGGTGGGACAGCTGCCCGGAAAGATAGGTCATGACCACCAGCTCGATGGAACTGTCTCCGATGATCTGCCGCTGCATCCCCTGTAAAAAGCGGCTGAGCATGGTGGTGCGGAAGTCGTTTGCCCAGAAAAGGGCAATCGTTACGCTCTCTGAATCGGCGGAAAGCCGCAGTTTTCGGGCGGCAATATTGGGTTTGTAATCCAGCTCCCGGACGGCATCCCAGACTTTTTCACAGGTAGCAGGGGTGATTTTCCGTGCCTGTGCCTGCCCGTTGATGACGATGGAAACGGTGCTCAGTGAAACGCCGGCAAGCGCGGCAACCTCCCGGATGGTTGACATGTTGAGAAGATCCCCCTTTTTGCGGTCAATGCCGCAGTTGTCAGAATATAATACAGCAAGCCGGTTCGCCGCTGATGCGGAGAGCCGGCTTTCCCTATTTATTTTACTAAACCCGATAAGGCTTGTCAAGACATTTCCCGGTCACCGGTAACGCTGCAAAGTCTCATAGTTGCGCTTGAACCGTTTGTCCAAAGGACGGTTGTCGTAAAGCCCTTCGTCATAGCTTTCAATCAGCGCTGCCGTTTCCGGGATCGCCCTGTCAAAAAGCTGGTGCAGCTGGCGGTTGCTCATCAGGCAGTAGGGAAGCACCGACTCGGTCAGCACCATTCCCTTGACCTGGAACAGCCGGGAAAGATTGTACAGCACCACCCTTTTCGGGAACCAGTTGCTCCGCAGGATTCCGCGCGAAAACTTCATCATCCGGATCGCCTTTTGTACCTGTTCCCCTGTGACACCGGGAAACAGCTTCGCGATCAGCCGGCAGTTTTCCATCGACGCGTCACAGTAGGCTGCCGGATTGTGGGTAAACGGGTTTTTCGCGTCTTCCAGCATCAGCATCCGGTCAAATTCGCTCTCAATCTCGTGATGGGTCGCAACCGATTTCTTCATCCGGTCGAGAATGTACGGGTGACAGGTCGAGTCCAGCATGAAATGGGTGATAAATCCCAGCAGATAGGCGTATAAATCCGGGTCAAACTGTTTTTGCAAGAGCTTGCGCGCTTTTTCAAAAAAGGGCGCCGCCTGGGAATGGTGCATCTGGATGCCGACCGAGATGACCGAGTTGAACGGATGGTATAAGTGATAGAAATAAAAGAAGTCCGGGCCCTGTACGCCGATGTTGTATAACGCGCGCAAACGCGGTGTGCCGTCTACCATGACCCGGAGATGCTCCGGGAGAAGGGCAAGGACTTTGTCACCAAAAATATAATGTGCATATGCCGCGGGCATCTGCGTCACTTCCTTTCATTAATTTCAGTATACTCTGTTTTTTACCTCTTTTCCGCTGTTTTTCATGAATTTTCTGTTTCTTTGCCAATTTTGGGCAGTTTGCACCCATTTTCACCCAAAAATAAACAACTGCCGCTGCATTTTGAGCAGCGACAGCTGACAGGCTGTCGATAAAGTCAATCGCTCGTCCTCTTTTTCCGCCATTGCCGCGGCAAGCGGCAATGGCTGCGTTTTTTTATGGGGTTGCGCGCTTACGCGCGCCCAGGGGCTGCGCCCCTGGACCTGCTGTCCTCTAAACAAGGCTTTGTCCAATCTTGAGCAGTCGATTTGCCAATCCCAAAAACGTTTTTCGACAAGCTCACAACTGCCGCTGCATTTTGAGCAGCGACAGCCAGAATAAACAGATCAGTTAAAATCTCTTTTATGTTCCACTATGTTTCCGTCTGTATCGTAAAAGGTGACGGTTTCTTCTTCACTTACCGGCAGAATCAGAGTAAATGGTTTTTCACTGTTGATTTCAATTGTTTCAACCTTGCTGCCGTAATTTACTTCAACTCGTGCGACTTTTGCAAGGTTCATCGAGAGGAAAGCTCGGTCAGTGTATCCCTCGGCAACAATTTCTTCGATATATTCGCTTACTCCAGAAGAGCCACCGCCGGAACGGAAAAAGTATCCGAAAGATAATCCCGGTCGGTTCAGGTAAAATGAATATGTACAGTCAGACTGGTCTTCCGGGTAACTGAGGTAGATTGCCATCTGGTCGGAAACGGTTCCTTCGACTGTCCAGTTATCCGATATTTTTTGGCTCGACCGGATATCCTTTTCCAGCCAGAATGAGGGTATTCCGAAAATACCGGTCATATATATGGCGGCTGCAAGGAATATACAACCAATAATTATGGCAGCAATCAGATCACTCGGTTTTCTTCTTGTGCTGGGTTCCATTGTTCGTCACTGTCCGTTTCTGATAATCATACTCTTTATCATCAGTATAGCATAAACCCGACTGATTGACAAGCGTTTTTGTCAGCCAGCCGGGTTTGCTGTATGGAATTTTACGTTACGGTTCTGTCAGATAGACAGTCGGGTTATAAGAGACATCCCTGACTTCACAATCCAGTTTTTCTCCGCCAACCGTGATTTTCAGTCTGGGTGGATTCTTTGCCGAGGAGATCAGGCAGAAGACCGAACCGTCATCTCCTGTCCAGTCGAGATTGATCTCAATCGTTGTTCCAAACAGTCCGGTCGATTGTCCAAAGCTGGTATGGGTCTGGTCGCCTGCACCCGGAATCACCAGCAGGTAAAAATATTCACTGCTGCCGTTGACGTTCCGTTCGTACCGCAGTGCATAC
>CALWWT010000152.1 GCA_944385325.1 uncultured Clostridia bacterium
ATTCGTATAATCTTCAAACTACCAACAGCCACGTTCACAGTGAATTAACTGAATATGCAAAGATATGTGATATACTGAATAAATATAATAAAGAAAAAACTGATACTGATATACAAAGGAAAGGAAAAAATATTGATGGATAGCTTATGAATCAGCAAACTGGATCTGAAACGACAAAACCGGATGCAGATTTTGCGCCTGCTACGCAATGTTGGGCCGATTTCCCGCATCGACATCGCGCATACCATCCATATCACCAAAGCCGCGGTTACGATCATCACAAATGAGATGATACGGGAAGGTATCCTCATTGAAATCGGTGAACAGGCGCCTTCCGGCAAAGTCTCCAGAGGTCGTAAAAAGATCCTGCTGGATATCAATCCAACCTGGAGGCTGGTATTGGGTATCTCGTTACAGGGCGGCTGGGTAGATGTCGGACTATGCACGCTCCACGGCTCTATTGTGGAACACCATACCGCTCCCATTCAGCCGGAAAGTACGATCGAGATGGTATTTGCATCCATCCGTTCCATTTACAGTGACCTTGCATATAAAAATGATCTGCGCCCGAATACACTGCTCGGTGCAGGCGTATCTGTTGACCCAGCGTATTTTCCGCTGTGCGGTATAGAACGCAGCAACGATGGGAAAAATGACTTTACTGCGCTCGAAAAAAGTCTCTGCCAGCTGCTCAGCCTGCCAGTAGTGGCAGGCAGGCTGACAGAAGGCATCTCGATCGCTGAAACCGACTTCTGCCGCGAATCCAGCAGCCCGCTTCATCAGGTCGTTTTGCAGATGGGCGGAAGCTTTGACAGCTGTGTAACCATTGGACAGGAAACATATCATGGTGCAACCGGCAGGGTTTGTCAGCTGAAAAACCTGCCGCTGCATGGAGATCCATCCAATACGGTCAGCAGTACCCTTTCACACCGGGCGATTGATACTGAACTTCACCAACTGCATTTGCAGCAGCTTTCCCCTGCGCTGGATGCGCAAAGCGCTGATAACCAGCAGCGCGCCGAATGGTTATTCTGCCGGAGCGGTTTTATTCCGGAGGACAAGGCAGTCCGCGAATACTTTGGAAAAATCTGTTCAGCCTATAGGATGGTTATCCAGATGGCAGCAGCTATCCTAGACCCCGAAAAAATCATCATCCATCCGGACGACAGCGTACTGGAAGCGCTGTCTCAGGCAATCTCCCAGGTCAATGATACTCTGGGGCGCGAAATTGTACGGTTTTCCCGATTTGATCAAACTAACTTTTTCCTCACCGGCGCCGCGATCGCGGTAAGGGAATTTTTTACCAACAGAGGCGGTTCCCTGCCTGAATTGGAATGAGGAATCGCTGGATAGGTTACGGATATATTCTGTTTGTCTGGATTTTTAACAAAATCTGATTTACATTTTGAAAAGATTGTGTTATACTGATATAAATCTTTCAAACAGCGTATATGGATATCCCGCTGCACAAACTGAAAATGAGTTGCGGTTAACGAGACGAACGCTGTTTTTCGTCTCGTTTGTTTTTTATTATCCCCTTTGGAGGTTTTTCATGAAAAAATTCCTGCGCCCTGCCTCGGGCGAATGGCTGCGGATGCTGATCGGCGGTGCGGCTGCCGGGATCGTTTACCTTGCGGTTGCTGTCCCATCGGGATTGTCGCTGGCTGCTTCCAGGACTGCTGTGCCGGTGATTGGCTCTGCCGGCGGAGTTCTGTGCGGGTGTGCCTATCTGGTGGTCAATGCGCTGCTGCTGGAAATGACTGTCCGGTCGCTCGCTTCCCGTCCAAACGCGCAGCGGTTTTACCGGCTGAGTTATATCGGAAGGTATCTGCTTGCCGGTGCCGCATTAACCGTTGGGTTCGCGTTTTTAGACCCGTTTGCGGTTTTTGTCGTGCTGATCTCTCCAAAAATCACCTATCTTGTCTCCGCTCTGACCGGATTGGGATTAAAATAACGGTCGAATTTTTCACAGAAACGAAGTGCAGGTCGCTCAAATATGGTGCCCGGAGTACCTGGCTTCTTCTGATATTACCCTGTAATAAAGGAGGTGCTTTGATTTGGAAGGATCCAGAATATTTTTTACCATTCCGATTTTCGGCGGTATCAACGTGAATGAAACCGAAATCAATCTGGTTATCGTAACGCTGCTGCTGCTGATTGCCAGCTTGGTACTGACTCATGGAATGGAAAAAATTCCCCGCAAAAAAACGCAGATCCTCGCGGAAAAGATCGTCATGATTATTGACAATCTGGTAGAGCAGACAATGGGGCGAAGATATATGGCTTTCGCGCCGTTTATCATGACCCTCTTTGCCAGTTCACTGATCGGCAGTTTGATCGGTCTGGTCGGTTTGCGCTCTACTACGCAGGATTTCAATACGACTTTGACATGGTCACTTGCCACCGCATTTTTTATCCATTATATTGGTTTCAAATACAGCGGATTTGTCGGATACCTCAAAAGCTTTACCGAACCGGTCAAAATTCTGACACCGATCAATCTGATTGGTATTGTAACCACACCCATGTCGATGTCGCTGCGTCATTTTGGCAATGTACTCGGCGGCAGTATCATCATGTCGCTGCTGTATACCGCTTTAGGGTCGCTCAGTTCCATGATCCATATCCCGATCCCGATTTTTGAGGTCGGTATCCCGGCGATCCTGTCCCTGTATTTTGACCTGTTCAGCGGTGTGATGCAGGCGTTTATCTTCTGTATGCTGACGATGGCATATATCTCCAACACTGGTCCTTCGGACGATATCGCATGAGTTGTATGCAAATTGCAGCCCAGGCGGTCAACAGTTGAGCAGTTTAAGGCTTTGTCCGGCATAGATGTTTGGATACAAACAGCTTAAATGAATGCCCTTTTTTAGGCGCTTTCAAAATAATTTTCAGGCACAGAAAGGAAATGAATTATGAACAATATCGACGGCATCACTTTGATCAAAGCAGCTTCTGCAATCGGCGCCGGTCTGGCAATGATCGCCGGTATCGGTCCTGGTATCGGTGAAGGTTACGCAGCCGGCAAGGCTGTTGAGGCAGTCGCAAGACAGCCCGAAAGTCAGGGCATCGTTACCAAAACCATGCTGATCGGTTGTGCAATCGCAGAAACGACCGGTATTTACGGTCTGTTTATTGCGCTTGCGCTGCTGTTCTTCAATCCGCTGCTGTAATTTTCCGCAAACGGATGATGGAACAGTTCCACCGCTCAAAGAAAGGTACGGTTAAAAGTCTATGACCGAATCAATTTTCAGTGTCAGCGGCTGGCAGTTGCTCTTTACCCTTGTCAACCTCGTCATTGACTATTTTATTCTGAAAAAGTTCCTCTACCAGCCAGTCAAAAGAATGTTTGCCCAGCGTCAGGCCGAAGTCGAGGACACCTATAAAAAGGCGGACGAGGCCAACGCTGACGCCAACAGCCTGAAACAGCAGTATGAACAAAAAATGGCAGACGCCAAAGAAGAGGCAGACGCCATTGTCCGCAGTGCCACCGGTCGCGCCCAGCTGCGCTCGGATGCAATGATCGCCGAAGCCAGACAAAGCGCTTCAGAAATTATCCGGCGTGCGGATGAACAGGCTGCTATCGAAAAGAAGCAGGCGCTCAACGAAGTAAAAAACCAGATTGCCGATCTTGCATTGCAGGCTGCGGAAAGTGTTATCCACAAAGAGCTGGATGCTGACTCCCACCGCAGGATGATCGACGATTTCATTGAAAATGTAGGTGAACAGCAATGGCAGAATTGATCCAGAAAGTGTACGCTCAGGCACTTTTTGACGCTGCTGTCGAGGAAAACCTGCTGGAAAAAACCAAAAGTGAACTGGATACCCTTGCATCGGTTTTCAGTGAACAGCCTCTTTTCCTGACGCTGCTTTCCTCTCCTGCCGTGACCCGTGAAGAAAAGGCTCAGATGCTCAGGGAAACAATTTCCGGCAAGGTAGAGCCGATCCTGTATAATTTTTTCAGGGTTCTTGCGGATGAACAGCGGACAGGTTTTTTTCCGCAGATCCAGCAAACCTTTACGGCACTTTACCGTGATTATCACAACATTCTGCCGGTGACGGCGGTAACCGCTGTCCCGATGACCAGCGGGCAGACCGAAAAGCTGTCTGCAAAGCTCTCCGCACTCTCAGGTAAAAATGTCCTGCTTGAAAACAAGGTGGACGCTTCCCTGATCGGCGGCGTGCTGCTGCAATACGACGGACATGAATTGGATGGTTCTGTCCGGGAACGGCTGGATAGCCTGCGCAGAAACCTTACCCGCATTGTATTGTAACTATATATATCTATCTATTAAGTCCAATCAGTTAGGAGGGTTCAAACCCAAATGGAATTGCGCCCCGAAGAAATAACCCAGCTGATCAAAGCTCAGATCAAAAATTACGAAACTAAAGCAACCTTGACCGATACCGGTACGGTCGTCACCGTTGGTGACGGTATCGCGCGAATCTACGGTTTGCAGGACTGCATGGCAGGTGAACTGCTGCTCTTTCCGGGAGAGGTATACGGCATGGCGCTGAACCTTGAGGAAGAGTTTGTCGGTGCGGTACTGCTCGGCTCTGACTCCGGCATCAAGGAAGGCGATACCGTCCGCAGAACCGGAAAGATCGTTTCGGTCCCGGTCGGTGAAGCGATGCTCGGCCGTGTTGTCAACCCGCTTGGTCAGCCTATCGATGGCAAGGGCTCTATCCTTACCACTGAAACCCGTCCGATTGAGTCTCCGGCTCCCGGCATCATTGAACGTAAGAGCGTTCATCAGCCGCTCCAGACCGGCATCAAGGCAATCGACTCGATGATTCCGATCGGACGCGGGCAGCGCGAATTGATTATCGGCGACCGCCAGACCGGTAAAACCGCAATCGCGCTGGATACCATCATCAACCAGAAAGGCAAGGACGTTATCTGTATCTATGTCGCCATTGGTCAGAAACGTTCGACCGTCGCAGGCGTCGTTGAGACGCTGACCGCAAACGGCGCAATGGATTATACCATCGTCGTATCGGCTACTGCGTCGGAACTCGCACCAATCCAGTATATCGCGCCATATGCAGGCTGCGCAATGGGCGAATACTTTATGTACAAGGGCAAGCACGTCCTGTGCATCTATGACGATCTGTCCAAACATGCAGTCGCTTACCGTGCACTTTCATTGCTGCTCAAACGTCCTCCGGGACGTGAAGCATATCCCGGCGATGTCTTCTACCTCCATTCCCGCCTGCTGGAAAGAGCAGCCTGTCTGTCGCCTGAATTGGGCGGCGGTACACTGACCGCGCTGCCGATTATCGAAACCCAGGCCGGCGACGTCTCGGCATATATCCCGACGAATGTCATCTCGATTACCGATGGACAGATCTTCCTGGAAACTGAACTGTTCAACTCGGGTATCCGTCCGGCTGTCAACCCGGGCATCTCGGTTTCCCGTGTCGGCGGCAACGCTCAGATCAAGGCGATGAAAAAGGTTTCCGGTACGCTGAAACTGGCGTACTCCCAGTATCGTGAGCTGGAAAGCTTTGCACAGTTCGGCTCTGACCTGGATAAGGATACCAGGGAGCGCCTTGATCAGGGCGCCAGAATCGTTGAGGTACTCAAACAGGGTGAAAATTCACCGGTTGCTGTTGAAAATCAGGTTATCATTATCTACGCCGTTATTAACAACTACCTCGCAACGGTTCCGGTTGAACGGATCGCAGAATTTGAGAAAGAGCTGTTTGCGTTTATCAATTCTACCCATCCCGAAATCAGCACCGCTATCCGGGATTCCGGCATGATGAGCGCTGAAACCGAAAGCCAGCTGAAAGACGCGCTGTCTGTTTTTGTGGGGAAGTTTAACAATGGATAAAAACGGAAAGAAGGTGCGTTGATGGGCGCTTCGATGAAGGATATCAAAAGCCGGATCAAGTCGGTCGAAAGCACGATGCAGATAACCAAGGCAATGGAACTGGTTTCCTCTTCCAAGCTGCGCAGGGCCAAGGAACGCGCGGAAAACGCACGCCCGTTTTTCAATGTCCTGTATAAAACAGTCGCCGATCTTGCCAGTGAAATGGACGGTTCGGAAACGGTTTACAGCCATACGCCAAAGGGAAAGCCATCGCTGTATATCATTATCGCCGGTGACCGTGGACTTGCCGGCGGATATAACGCCAACATCTTCCGTCTTGCTGCTGAACAACCGGATTTCCAGGGCGCAAAGGTGATTGCCATCGGACGCAAGGCTATAGAAAAATACGCCCGCAGCCCTGAGGTGGAACTGATTGCGGAATACCCCGGGCTGGCGGAACAGCTTAAGGTGGCAACTGTCCAGCAGATTACCCGTCAGGTTCTGCGGATGTGGCAGAACCGGGAAATCGGAAGGGTCAGGATTTTGTTCACCCAGTTTGTAACCGCGCTTACCCAGGATGCATCCATTCTGGATATCCTGCCGCTTTCGATGCATCCGGCAGCCAGCCGCGCCAGCACTGCTGCAATTATCTACGATCCAAGCCCGCAGACGGTCTTCTCCTCCATTATTCCGCAGTATCTTACCGGTATCATTTACGGTGCAATCACCGAAAGCTATGCTTCTGAACAGGGCGCGAGACGTACTGCAATGGAAGCTGCAACCGGTAATGCAGAAGATATGATCCAAAACCTGTCCCTCAGCTACAACCGTGCAAGGCAGGCTGCGATTACACAGGAACTGACCGAAATCGTCTCGGGTGCAAATGCTGCCCAGTGACGGAATCTGCCGTTTATAAAGCGGCTTATATCAAAAATACAGGTATGAAAGGAGATATTCATGCCAGAGAAAAATATCGGCAAGGTCGTCCAGATTATCGGACCTGTCCTCGACATCCGGTTTGACGCCGACCATCTGCCCAATCTGCTGAATGCGATCCATATCGAAAATGAGGGTAAAACGCTGGTCGCGGAGGTTTCCCAGCATATCGGCGGTGACATCGTACGCTGCATCGCCATGAGTTCGACCGACGGTCTGCGCCGCGGTGTCGACGCAGTGGATACCGGTTCGCCGATCACCGTTCCGGTCGGTCCAGAAACCCTCGGACGCATTTTTAACCTGCTTGGTGAACCGGTCGACAACAAACCGGCTCCCGATATCCAAAAACGTCTCCCCATCCATCGCCCCGCTCCCTCCTTCGAGGAGCAGGTCACCTCGACTGAAATCCTCGAGACCGGTATCAAGGTCATCGACC
>CALWWT010000153.1 GCA_944385325.1 uncultured Clostridia bacterium
CCAAGGTGGAGGTAGCGAGTTCGAGCCTCGTAATCCGCTCCATTTTTTTTGGCGTCATAGCCAAGCGGTAAGGCAAGGGACTGCAACTCCCTGACTCCCCAGTTCAAATCTGGGTGACGCCTCCAGAGAATGACTCGCATAACTGCGGGTCATTTTTCTTTTTTTGTAAAAAGCGGAAGATTTTTCGTATTCGACTGTGATCGAAGGGAAGGTCTTCCGTTTTTTTATTTGTCAGTCAAACGGAATGGCCTCTTAGCGAAACTGCCGGCAATAACCGTACGCAAGTCGCTGGAGGGAAGAAAGGAGCTATTATGATTGAAGTCGAACATCTGTGTAAAACCTTCACGGTATCCCGCCGGGACGCAGGCATCAGACAGGCTGTCAGCGCGTTGTTCCGCCGGGAAACGGAAAAAATCCGTGCGCTGGACGATGTAAGCTTTCGGATCGAGCCGGGCGAAATGGTGGGATATATCGGTCCAAACGGCGCCGGAAAAAGTTCCACCATCAAGGTCATGTCGGGGATTCTGACGCCGGACAGCGGCGTCTGCCGGATAAACGGACTTGTGCCGTGGAAGCAGCGGAAAGAACATGTCAGGCGGATCGGCGTCGTATTTGGGCAAAGAAGTCAGCTTTGGTGGGACATTCCCGTCATTGATTCCTTTATGCTGCTGAAAGACATCTACCGCACGCCTGACGCGGTTTTCCACAAGAACCTGTCTCAGCTGACCGAAATGCTCTCCTTGCAGGAAATTCTCCGAACGCCTGCCCGGCAGTTATCTCTCGGACAACGGATGCGGTGCGAGATTGCAGCGTCGCTATTACATGAACCGGCAGTCCTTTTTCTGGATGAGCCGACGATCGGGCTGGACGCCGCGTCCAAACTGGCGGTCCGGGATTTCATCTGTCAGCTCAACCGTGAAAAAGGGACGACCATTATTCTGACCACCCATGATATGCAGGATATCGAAGCGCTTGCCGGGCGGATCATCCTGATCGGAAAAGGGAAGATCCTGATGGATGGAGACATCGAAGATTTTCGCCGCCAGCTGTCACCCGTCCGGACGGTGACGGTATCTGTACGGAAGTTTGCGGATATGGTGCTGCCGGACGGCGTGCAGCTGGTTCAAAAACAGGGCGAAACCGGCGGGCGTATGATTTTTACGACCGATACCGGAAAAGTTGCGGTTCCGCAGCTGATCGGGCTGTTGTCTGAAAAGCTGGAAATGTACGACCTGTCGGTCGAAAATGTTTCGATGGACGCGCTGGTGCTTTCCCTCTATAGAAAATATCAGATTTAAGGGGGAATTTATCATGCAAAGAACCTATCCTCAGTGGAGACAGTACCTCACCCTTTTCAAAATCCGTTTTATCGCCGGTCTGCAATACCGTGCGGCAGCGCTTGCCGGAATCATGACCCAGTTTGCCTGGGGCGGCATGACCGTGCTGCTCTACCGCGCCTTTTATCTTGCAGACCCGGCGGCTTTTCCCCAATCATTTGAGGCAATGTGCAGCTATATCTGGATACAGCAGGCTTTTCTGGCAATTTTCATGGTCTGGGGAATGGACCCTGAACCATTCAATCTGATCAAAAGCGGCGATATTGCTTATGAACTCTGCCGTCCGGTCAGCATCTACTGGATGTGGTTTGTCAAAAGTTCGGCGATACGGCTTGCCAAAGCGGTATTGCGGTGTATGCCGCTGCTGATTTTTGCCTTATTGCTTCCAGAACCATACCGGCTGATTCTGCCGGATGCCGGAAGGCTGCTGCTTTTTGCCGTTTCGGTTTTGTTGGCACTGGTCAATATAGTGGCGTTTACGCTGCTGATTTACATCTCCACCTTTTATACGCTGGATTCAACCGGGCTGCGGTCGCTGCTGTCCACTCTGGCAGAATTTTTGTCGGGTGGTCTGATACCGCTTCCCTTTTTTCCGGACAGCCTGCAAAGGGTTCTGGCGCTGCTTCCGTTTGCCGGCATGGAAAATACGCCGCTCCAGCTGTATAATGGCACGCTGACAGGCAGTCAGGCAGCCTTTGGGATTGGAATGCAGCTGTTGTGGGCAGCTGTTATGATCGGTACAGGCGTTGTCTGGATGCGGTGCGCGCTGAAAAACGTCGTGGCACAGGGCGGCTGACAGGAGGTAGAAAAATGAGGCTGTATTTTCATTATCTGTCGCTGCACATCCGGGAGCGGATGGAGTATAAAAAATCCTTTCTGCTCAATCTGATGGGGCAGTTTCTGGGAAGCTTTTCAGCTTTTCTGGTAATCTGGTTCATGTTTGCCCGGTTCCATTCGGTTAAAGGGTTTACCTTTTCCCAGGTATTGTTGTCTTTCAGCGTTGTACTGATGGCATTTTCCCTGTCGGAATGTTTTTTCAGGGGATTTGACACGTTTTCCACGATGATCGGCAACGGTGAATTTGACCGGATTTTAGTGCGTCCGCGCAATACTGTCTTTCTGGTTATCTGCTCCAAATTGCAGCTTGACCGGCTGAGCCGTATGCTGCAGGCGGCTGTCATGCTGGGGTATGCGCTTCCGCGCTGCGGCGTGGAATGGACGCTGCCGCGGATAGGTGTGCTGGTCATGATGATCGGATGCGGGATGGCAGTATTCTGTTGTCTGTTCATCTGCGGCGCGACGCTGTGTTTTTTCACCATCGAGAGCATCGAGGTGATCAACATTTTTACAGACGGCGCGCGTGAATTTGGCGCGTATCCGTTTGCGGTGTATGGAAAGGGCATTCTGCGTCTGCTGACCTTTGTGGTGCCGCTTGCCTGCTTCCAATATTGGCCCATGATGTGGCTGATCGACCCGGAAAGCCCGGTATTTTACGCATTTTGCCCGATTTTTTCGCTATTGTTTATCATCCCGGTTTCGCTGTTGTGGAAACTGGGTGTGAAAAAATATTGTTCAACCGGTTCATAAAATCATAAAAAGCAGGTGCGCCGAAATGGTTTTCAGTGCACCTGCTTTTTATAATATACGCCGTAATGGAAAAAATAGTCAAAAAGAAAGGCTCCTTATCGTGCTTCACGCTTTGAGGAAATCTCGGACACCGATTTACCTTCGGGATATTTGAGGCGGATGCGGTCCGCGATCATCGCAATGAATTCCGAGTTGGTGGGCTT
>CALWWT010000154.1 GCA_944385325.1 uncultured Clostridia bacterium
GCTTCTTCCAGTCCCAGCGCCAGCGCCGGGAAACAGTCGGTGATCAGGTTGATAAACAACAGATGCACCGGTTTGAGCAGGGTAAATCCCATCAGCGTCGCAATAAATATTCCCAGCACTTCGCTCAGGTTGGAGGCAAGCAAAAACTGAATCGCCTTGCGAATATTGGCATAGATTCTGCGTCCTTCCTCGACAGCCTTGACAATTGTTGCAAAGTTGTCGTCTGCCAGCACCATATCTGCGACATTCTTGGTAACGTCGGTGCCGGTGATACCCATTCCGACGCCGATATCCGCCGCTTTGATACTGGGCGCGTCGTTTACACCGTCTCCGGTCATAGCGGTGACGCATCCATGTTTTTTCCATGCATTTACAATCCGCACCTTGTGTTCCGGCTGTACACGGGCATATACACCGTAACGGTTGATATTTTCGGCAAGTTCTTTGTCGTCCATCTGGTCGAGTTCCGAGCCGGCCATTGCCTGCTGCGGACCCGAAATGATTCCCAGCTGACGGGCAATCGCAACCGCTGTATCCTTATGGTCGCCGGTGATCATTACCGGACGGATACCGGCTGTACGGCAAAGGTCGATCGCCGGTTTGACCTCGGGACGGATCGGGTCAATCATGCCGGTCAGACCGACAAATGTGAGCTGCTGCTCAAGAATTTCGGGCTGGTTGGATGCAGGACGCTGTTCCCATCTGCGCAGGGATGCCGCCAGGATACGCAGTGCACGTCCTGCCATTTCCCGGTTTTGACCGAGGATTTCTTCCTTTTTGCGGTCGTCCATCGGGTGGATTTCACCGTTTTCAAGATAATGGGTGCATCGGCTGAGGATGACGTCCGGCGCACCCTTTGTATACTGGACAATTCCGTCCGCTGTCTGGTGGATGGTGCTCATCATCTTGCGCGAGGAATCAAACGGCGCCTCGTCGATACGCGGCGACTCCTGCTCCATCAGGTTCTTTTTCATTCCGAGGCTTGCCGCATAATTGACCAGCGCCGCTTCGGTTGGTTCACCGATCGCAAGCCCGTCTTCACCCAGCTGTGCGTCGCAGCACATCGCCATCGCTCTGGCAAGCATTTCTTCGTCACCGTAATGCTGGACGACGGTCATCCGGTTCTGGGTCAGCGTACCGGTTTTGTCACTGCATATGACCTGTGCGCAACCAAGCGTTTCGACCGCCGTCAGCCGCCGGATGACGGCGCCCTGTTTGCTCATTTTGGTGACGCCGATGGAAAGTACCACGGTAACAACGGTTGCCAGACCTTCCGGTATCGCGGCGACTGCCAGCGATACCGCGACCATAAAGGTTGAGAGGACGGTATCAAGATCAAACCGTCCGGCAGAGATCAGGTTGAAGAAGAAAATAAAGATACAGATGCCCAGTACGATTTTGGACAGCGTCTTTCCAAGGCTTGCAAGCTTTTGCTGAAGCGGAGTCTGCTCGTCAATCGTAGAGGAGAGCGCACCGGCAATTTTGCCCATTTCGGTCTGCATACCGGTTTCGGTCACGACCATTTTTCCGCGCCCGTAGGCAACCGTTGAGCCCATATAGCACATATTTTTCCGGTCACCGAGCGGGATATCGGTTTTCTGGTCCAGCCTAAGCACGTCGATCATCTTGTTTACCGGAACACTTTCACCGGTCAGTGCGGCTTCTTCTATTTTCAGGGCAGCCGCTTCGAGGATTCTGCCGTCTGCCGGGACGCTGTCGCCGGCTTCCAGCAGGACGATATCGCCCGGAACCAGCTGTGCACTGGGAATCAGCTGCTGTTTGCCGTCCCGGAGCACCTTGCTGGTAGCGGCTGTCATGGTTTGCAGCGCTTCGATGGCAGCTTCCGCCTTGTTTTCCTGATAGACACCCAGTACCGCATTGAGCAGCACGACCACCAGGATGATGATCACATCTGCCATCCCTTCATTCTGCATCAGTGAAGTGATGCCGGATACCGCGGCGGCAGCCAGCAGGATGATCAGCATTGGGTCTTTTAGCTGCTCTAAAAATCGCTCCGGAAGGGTTGCCTTTTTAGCTTCTGCCAGTTTATTGGCGCCATACTTTTGCAGCCGCTCTCCGGCTTCATTTGCAGTCAGTCCGGAAATCCGGCTTTTCTGAGCCTGCAATACCTCGTCGGTGGATAGTTGATAACTTTTCATATGGATGCTCCTTTCTCTCTGGCAGGCTGTCATCCAGCGCAGCCGGATAGAAATATAAAAATCAAAAAAACTCATACCGTTTCGGAAGACTTCCGGAAACGATATGAGTCTCATTCAACATGGAGGACACCGGACATATGATTAAAATGCCGTATTGACGATGCCTTCCCGCGCAGTGTCCGAAAGAACCTGTGTGGAATTACTCCCTCATATGCAAGTGTATCACAAAGCAGAGATTTTATTCTGTCAAACGAAAAAGATCTTCCGCTAATTTAATGATAGCATACCAATATAAGTATGTCAATCAAAAACAAAAAAATTCAAAATTTTTGTTATTTTCAGATAAAACTGGTAATAAAAATTTCCAGTCCGATACCGATCAAAATAACGCCGCCCAGAATATCTGCCTTATTAGACAGCTTGGTACCGAATCGCTTGCCGATTTCCAGACCCACCATGCAAATGACAAAGGTCACAGCCGCAATGATCAGTGCGGCAACGATTGCCATCGGCAGGTTGTATTCCGAAATGGTGAACCCGACCGACAAAGCGTCAATCGAAGTCGCAATACCCTGGATCATCAGCGCCGCAAACCCGTCTCTGTGCGGACATCCTTCTTCCTCTTCACATGGGTGCAGACTTTCCCAAAGCATTTTGCCGCCGATATATAACAGCAGCAGCAGTGCGATCCACGGGATCAGTTTTTCAAACCACTCAAAAACCTGCAAAAGGGTGTGTACGCAAATCCACCCGATCATCGGCATCAGCGCCTGAAAACCGGCGAATACACCTGCCACCGTGCACATTTTTCCTTTTTTCATCCGCGGCTGGTGCAGTCCGTTTGCCAGTGACACCGAGAATGCGTCCATCGCAAGCCCAGCCCCCAGCAGAATACTGTTGACAAAGAAAACCAGGCTCCATTCCATCTTTTGACCAATCCTTTCTGAACATACGATTTGTGCAATACAAAAGACCCAGGTATAACCGGAAAACACAGGGACATGTCCAGTGTAAACAGCCCCATTCCGGTTATACATGAGTCTCGTAATTTAAAACAAGCCAGACCGGGAAAGGTCAGTATGTTGACTTGCTACGCATTCAAAAATACGCTTACTACTCCCTCACGGGAATTTTGATTGTTTTGTAATTATAACATTTACAGCGGGCAGATGTCAAGTAGTTTTTCTGTTTTCCGGTCGAGGTCAGATGTATTTTGGCGTATAAAACTTTGCATTTTATTTTTGGAAAATGCCTTGAAAGATTTGTGGAAAGCGTCTATAATAACAGTGATATCAAGACATAAATGTGTGTCAGATTATTGGAGGTAAGTTGTATATGAAACTTGGAATGAGCTGTTACTGCCTGGACCCGGCAATGGAAGCCGGACGGATGAATGTAGATGACGTCATTGATTTTGCGGTTGCACATGGCTGCGAGCATATCGAGTTTGTGCCGTTCCATCTGGAGTTTGTCACCCCTGAGCGTCAGCTGAATACCGAACTGATCGACCATGTCCGTGAAAAATGCGCCAGCGCCGGTATCGAGATTTCGACCTATTCGGTCAACGGCGACCTGCTGAAAACCGATGAGGCTGAACAGGCAGCGGAAATCGAGCGGATCAAACGCCATATCGATGCCGCTGAAAGACTTGGGCTGAAACGGATGCGTTTTG
>CALWWT010000155.1 GCA_944385325.1 uncultured Clostridia bacterium
ACGGTTGATGTGCTGGAACACCTGGGATATGATGTTTCGATGCTGCGCAGTAAGGGAAGAAAACTGATTCTGGATATTCCCGGTGCAGAATTGGAAGTTGTTCTGGCAAAGGCTGCCGATGTCATTACATATGTGGAACATGGTGTCTGTGATGTCGGCGTTGTCGGACAGGATACGATTATGGAGCATGGCGGCAGCTTTTTTGAAGTTGCCGATCTGGAATTCGGGCGCTGCCGGTTCGCGCTGGCGGTGAAGAAGGGAACCGACTTTTACAGCGGATATTCTGAAAAGACGGTTGCAACCAAGTATCCGAACGTTGCCCGTAACTATTTTGCTGACAAGTCGATGGACGTCCGTGTCATTAAAATAGAAGGTTCGGTAGAACTGGCACCGCTCCTTGAACTGTCAGACGGTATTGTCGATATTGTCGAAACCGGCACGACACTGCGTGAAAACGGATTAGAGGTACAGGAAGATGTCGCCGCAGTTTCAGCCCGGCTGATTGTCAATCCTGCGAGCCTTAAGATGAGAAAAAAAGAGCTGGAGCCGCTGATTAACGCTATCCAGCATGCAGCCCGCGAGATGCGGCTGAAATAAACCGAAAAGGGGATTTATGAGATGATTCCGATTGTATTTGCAGACGGCACTGCTGAGGTTCAGCTTCTTTCCTCTCTGCGTCAGCGCAGCACCGAAGTCGATAAGAAGGTAACCGAGTCGGTTAGCCAGATTCTTGAGCGGGTACGCAGCGAAGGAGACGCGGCTGTCAAAGATTATACTTTGCAGTTTGACGGTAAATTGCCTGAGAGCTTTGAAGTCAGCCGGGATGAGATCAACGACGCTTTGTCGGAAGCTGACCCGGATTTTGTGGAAGCACTTTTGAATGCACAGGCGAATATCGTTGAATTCCATAACCGCCAGAAACATCAGTCCTTTATCGACGCCAAACCCAATGGCGTCATTCTGGGTCAGAGGATTCGCGGTTTGCACCGGGTTGGTCTGTATGTACCCGGCGGCACAGCGGCATATCCGTCTTCTGTGCTGATGAACGCGATTCCGGCGAAAATTGCCGGCGTTGAGGAGATTATCATGGTCACGCCGCCGCTTAAAAACGGTAAAGCAAACCCGGATATTCTGGTCGCGGCTTCCATCTGCGGCGTGGACAGAGTTTTCCTGATGGGCGGCGCACAGGCAGTCGCAGCTCTCGCTTATGGAACCGAGACTGTTCCGCAGGTGGACAAGATTGTCGGTCCCGGCAATATCTTTGTTGCGACGGCTAAAAAGCTGCTGTATGGTACCGTTGATATCGATATGATTGCCGGTCCGAGTGAGATTCTGGTGCTGGCAGACGACTCGGCAGATGCAAAGTATGTTGCAGCTGACCTGATGAGCCAGGCAGAACACGACCGCCTTGCATCGGCAATCCTGATTACAACCAGTGAACGGCTTGCAAAGGAAACCGCGGCTGAACTTGAGCGGCAGATGGCATACCTTTCCCGTAAGGAGATTATCGAAGAGTCACTGACCAACTTCGGCGGCATGATCATCTGTGACAATATGGATAAGGCAATTGAACTTGCAAACCAGGTTGCACCCGAGCATCTGGAAGTTGCGGTGGACAATCCTTTCCTGTATCTCGGACGGCTGGACAATGCCGGTTCCATCTTCCTTGGGCATTATGCTCCCGAACCGCTGGGCGACTATTACGCAGGTCCCAACCATGTCCTGCCGACCAGCGGAACCGCGCGGTTTTTCTCGCCGCTGTCGGTTGACGCGTTTGTCAAAAAGTCCAGCTATATTTATTATACCCGTGAGGCGCTGGAAGAGGCGCACAAGGATATCATCCTGCTGGCCAAAAAAGAAGGACTCACCGCACACGCCAATTCGATTGAAGTTCGTTTCCCTGAATCGAGAAGCTGAAGCGGTATCATAATCGACAAACAGGAGGGAGAGGACATGGGCTATATTTTATCCGATAAGGTGCGCAATCTGGAACCCTACGAACCCATTCAGGGCGACTATAAAATCCGGCTGGACGCGAATGAAAGCTATCTTTCGCTAACGCCAGCTATCCGGGAAAAGATTGGAAAGCTGGTTTCCCAGCTGGACTTCAACCGGTATCCCGATCCGGTAGCCGATGAACTGTGTAAAACTTACGCAGCGGTTTACGGGATTTCGCCCGATTATCTGACGGTCGGAGACGGTTCAGACGAGCTGATTTCGATTCTCAATGGCTGTATGCTGCAAAAGGACGACCCGGTTCTGACAGTATCGGACGATTTTTCGATGTATGCTTTTTATGGCGCACTCAGCGAGCATCCGGTTTTTGTTCAGCCGAAGGAAGAAGATTTCCGGCTGGATGTCGACCGAAGCCTTGCAATGATTCGGGAACACGGCATTAAAATGATGATCTTTTCCAATCCGTGCAATCCGACCGGACGCGGTATCACCCGGGAAGAGGTTCGGAAATTGGTCAAGGGGACCGACGCACTGATTGTGCTGGACGAAGCGTATATGGATTTCTGGGATCAGAGCCTGCTGTCTGAGATCGATCAGTATGACAATCTGGTAATCTTAAAAACCTGTTCCAAGGCGCTTGGGCTTGCCGGTCTGCGGGTTGGGTTTGCGGTCGCCGGAAAGACACTGACCCGTGCATTGCGTGCGGTCAAGTCTCCATATAATGTTGGACTGATGCCGCAGACCGTTGCGGCCGCGGTGCTGTCCGAGCCTGATTATCTGCGTGATTGCGCGGAAAAGCTGATTGCAGGACGTAAGGATCTGCAAGATGGACTGAGTCAGTTGTCGCAGCAGTTCCCGGCAGTTTTCCAGCAGGTATATCCGAGTGTCACCAACTTTGTCCTTATCTGTACACCTTTCGCGTCTGAGATTCAGGACGCACTGAAAGACTGCCAGATCGCTGTCCGCAAATTCCCTGGATTCTTGCGTATCAGCACCGGTTCTCCTGAGGAAAACCGGATACTGCTGGAAAGCCTTGCAAAGATTCTGGAAAATCTGCCGGTAAAGGAGGGGTGAACGGTGCGTGAAGCGACGATAACCCGTAAGACCAAAGAAACCGATATCTCGGTTTATGTCAACCTTGACGGAACCGGACAAGCGGATATCCACACCGGCATCGGATTTTTCGACCATATGCTGACCGCCCTTTGTGTTCATGGCGGATTTGACTTTACTGTTCAGGTGGATGGCGACCTTGAGGTCGACTGCCACCATACGATCGAGGACACCGGTATTGTGCTGGGGACGGCGTTTAAACAGGCATTGTCCACATCTGGTCCGATTGAGCGGTACGGCAGTTTTTATATTCCGATGGATGAAGCGCTGGGGTTTGTATCGCTGGATATCAGCAACCGTCCTTTCCTGGTATGGGATTGCACCTTTACTTCGGACATGATCGGCGGATTTGATACCCAGATGGCGGAAGAATTTTTCCGGGCGTTCGCCTATAACGCCGGAATTACCCTTCATGCCCGTGTGCTGTACGGCAAAAACGATCATCACAAGGCAGAAGCGGTTTTTAAAGCATTGGCACACAGTCTGAAAGCGGCTGTCCGTCCAAAAGACGGTGCAGTGTTGAGTACCAAAGGTGTACTGTAAACAGCAATAGAAAAATATAAACTTCTGATAAACAGAAGGGAGAGGGAGACCATGATCGCAATCATTGACTACGGTGCGGGCAACCTTTTCAGTGTCCAGAATGCCCTGCGTTTTCTCGGGCTGGAAAACCAGATCACCCGTGACGCAGCTGAAATCCGGAAAGCGAACGGGCTGATCCTTCCGGGAGTCGGCGCTTTTCCGGACGCAATGCGAATGCTGAAAGAAGCCGGGCTGACTGAAGTGATAAAGGAAGAAGCGATTAAAAAGCCATTTTTGGGAATCTGTCTTGGAATGCAGATGCTGTTTAACGAAAGTGACGAGTTTACGACCACTTCCGGGCTTGGACTGATACCGGGACGGGTAGAGAAGATTGTCTGTCCGTATAAAATCCCGCATATGGGCTGGAACCATCTGGAACTGAATGGGAAGAGCCCTCTGCTTGCCGGTGTGCCGGAAGGAAGCAGCGTTTATTTTGTGCATTCTTATATGGCTTGTACCGAGCCGGAAAATGTCACAGCGTACTGTGACTATGGCGTCAAAATTCCTGCCCTTACCGAAAAGGGTACAGTATTTGGTGCACAGTTCCATCCGGAAAAGAGCGGAGAAACCGGTCTTACGATTCTGAAAAACTTTGGAGGGCTGACAAAATGATCATTCTTCCCGCAATCGATATTAAGGACGGCAACTGTGTCCGTCTGGTCAAAGGCGATTTTGACACCGTACATAAAGTGGCAGAAAACCCATTGGAAACGGCGCGTTCTTTTGAGCGTGACGGCGCCCAGTGGCTGCATATGGTCGATCTGGATGGCGCAAAGGACGCGGTTCCGAAAAACCGGTCGGTTTTTCTGGAAATCGCTGCCAGGACCCGGCTGAAAGTCGAGGTCGGCGGCGGCATCCGTGACCTTGAAACGGTGGAATATTATCTCTCTCATGGGATTGCCCGGGTTATTCTGGGGTCGGTTGCAGTCAAAAAGCCGGAAGTTGTCCAGATTGCAGTCCGGGAATACGGCGAGCGGATTGCAGTCGGAATTGATGCTCGTGACGAAATGGTCGCGGTTGACGGATGGCTGGGGAAGAGTGAGGTAAACTATCTTGACCTGGCGCGTGCGATGGCAGAAGTTGGTGTGAAGACCATTATTTACACCGATATCTCCAAGGATGGAACGCTGACAGGTCCGAACCTGGATCAGCTTTCCCAGATTAACGAAATAGCCGGCTGCAATATCATTGCAAGCGGCGGTATTTCTTCGATTGAAGATATCCATGCCCTGAAAAAACTGGGACTGTATGGTGCGATCTGTGGCAAATCGATTTATCAGGGAACTTTGTCTTTGAAAGAGGCACTGGCGGTTGCAAAGGAGTGAGCGGGAATGCTGGATAAAAGAATCATCCCCTGTCTGGATGTTCGGGACGGAAAGGTCGTCAAGGGAATCAACTTTGTCGGTATCCGTGAGGTCGGCGATCCGGTCGAATGCGCTGAGGAGTATAACCGTCAGGGTGCAGATGAAATCGTCTTTTTGGATATCACCGCTACCCATGAACACCGCAAGACAATGGCAGACGTTGTCTGCCGGACGGCAGAGAAGGTATTTGTTCCTCTGACCGTCGGCGGCGGTATCTCGACGATAGAGGACTTTGCGACAATGCTTCGTGCGGGTGCTGACAAGGTCAGCGTCAATTCCGCGGCGCTCAAAAACCCTGAGCTGATTGCACAGGCTGCCGATAAATTTGGAAGCCAGTGTGTCGTTGTCGCGATAGACGCACGGAAGATGGAGGACGGCAGCTGGCACGCCTATGTGGCAGGCGGGCGGAAAGACACCGGGATTGACGCGGTCTGGTGGGCGAAGCGTGCCTGTGAACTGGGCGCGGGTGAGATCCTGCTGACCTCGATGGATGCGGATGGAACCAAGGCTGGATTTGATCTGCCGCTTCTGAACGCGGTCTGTGAAGTTGTCAATGTTCCGGTTATCGCTTCGGGCGGATGCGGGACACTTGACCATTTTTCGGAAGTGTTTGAAAAGACCGGAGCGGATGCGGCTCTTGCCGCTTCACTGTTCCATTACCGTGAGCTGACGGTAGGCGAGGTCAAAGAACATCTGCACGCTCATAATATTCCAGTCCGGTTGTAAGCGGGAACAGAAAGGATGGTCATAAAGTTGGATCTTGAACCGTATTTTGTAAAGTCAGACCTCATCCCGGCGATTGTCGTGGAGGACTCAAACGACACGGTGCTGATGTTGGCATATATGAACAGGGAGAGCCTGCGGCTGACGATGGAAACTGGCTACACCTGGTTCTGGAGCCGTTCGAGAGGAGAACTCTGGAATAAGGGCGCCACCAGCGGGCATCTGCAAAAGGTTGTTTCGATTACAGCTGACTGTGATAATGATACGCTGCTTGTGCGTGTACATCAGACGGGCAATGCCTGCCATACCGGCAGCTACAGCTGCTTTTTCCGTAAAATCTGGGATGAAGAGAATGGAAAGGAAGATCAGCAATGATAAACGATACCCTTGCTGGACTGTATGAAGTGGTCAAAGAGCGCCAGAGTAATCCGCAGGAAGGTTCCTATACCTGCTATCTGTTTGAGAAAGGTCTGGATAAGATTTTGAAAAAGTGCGGCGAGGAATGCTCGGAAATGATCATTGCCGCAAAAAACCAGGATAATGTTGAGCTGAAAAATGAGATCAGTGACCTAGTTTATCATGTACTCGTTCTGATGGCTGAGCGCGGACTGCCGCTGGAAGAGGTACAGGAAGTGCTTGAAGAACGCCGTCAGAAGATCGGCAATCTGAAAAAATTCCACGTTTCGGACCATAATACCTGATTGAAACAAAAAGGATGTTCAATTATTCACCAGATGACTCCAAAAGGAGGCTTGTGTTTTTTGAACATCCTGATTTCTGCTGAAAACCTGCTGCTCACCTTGTTTGGCATATCGATTGCCGTGAGCGGCGGGTATATGACTGTTTATCTGCGTTTTTTCCCGCAGAAAAAGCTATTTTATGCACTTCGGCGTTTTTTTGCCGGAGCCGCTGCTGGTGACAAAAAAGGAAAAGGAATATCCTCGTTTTCAGCTTCTGCGGCAGCGCTTGCGGGTACGCTTGGGACCGGGAATATCGCCGGTGTTGCCGCTGCCCTGACCAGCGGAGGATCGGGTGCGGTGTTTTGGATGTGGTGCAGCGCAGTCCTTGGCATGTCGCTCAAATACGCTGAGATTCTGCTGTCGGTGCGTTTCAGCAAAGGCAGGGAAGGCGGACCGATGTATTATATCAGCAAAGCGTTCGGAAATAAAAAACTGTCTTGGGTATTTGCGTTTGGTTGTATTGGCGCGTCGTTTGGTGTCGGCAATTTGGCGCAGGTCAACGCGGCGGCTGATTCAATCAACTCTGCCTTTGGGCTTCCGCAGCTGATTACCGGCGGACTGATCGCATGTGGTGCTGGTATTGTGATGATGGGTGGGAAAAAACGAATTGCGGCTGCATCTGCCAGGCTGGTGCCGCTGATGGGCGGGATTTATCTTGCCGGAGCCGCGTTGGTTATTTTGCCGCGCCTGCATCTCCTGCCGGAACTTTGTATGATGATTGTCAGTGATGCGTTTACACCGCGGTCAGCTTTTGGCGGTATTATTGGCGTTGTGACCAGCCGGGCTTTCCGGAGTGGAATTACCCGCGGTGTTTTTACCAATGAAGCCGGGCTAGGGTCGGCACCGATCATCCATGCCGCTTCGGATGAAGGGAACCCGGTTGAAGAAGGGCTCTGGGGTGTTGCGGAAGTCGCGCTGGATACGCTGGTGATGTGCACGATGACGGCGGCAGTGATTTTGCTGACGGTTGGATTGAACAGTGGTCTGGACGGTGCGGAACTGACACTGGCAGCTTTTTCGGATGTTTTTGGGAAAGGTGCAGCGGGATTTCTGGGAATTGCGACGCTGCTGTTTGCCTTTTCCAGCTTGCTGACCTGGAGCTGGTGTGGGGAAAGTGCGCTTGCGTATCTGGACGGCGGAAAAAAGGGACTGATCGTTTATCGGATACTGTTTTTGAGCGCGGCGTTTTTCGGCGGCGTGATACCGGTACAGACGGTATTGGCGGTTTCTGATTTGTTGAATTTTTATATGTGCCTGCCAAATCTTTTGGCAATTTTACGATTACAAAAACTCGTCCGTGTGGAAACGGATAAATTTTCACATGGAACTGAAATTATATACAGAAATTAAGGATACGTTTGTTCATTTACTCAATCTAATAAATGAAATAACCGGCATTTTCCAGTTTGTTTTTTGACAAAAAGACGAAAAAGGTCGCAAAAGTTAAGATTTGTCTATTTTGACGGTTGCCGAAAATAGCCATCCATGATATATTGTCTCTAGCGCATTTACATATGATTTTGATACGAATACATATTTCGTGTCAACAATGCACAAGCTGATAATGCAAATGGTTTGAATTCTATTCAGACGCATTTCTCTGCCATCCGGGCGGCGGTTTTACTGCCGTCCGGATGCCGCGCAAATCCGACAAAACGGAAAGGAATGGTCAAGATCATGGAAGATAAGCCACGGTTTTTGGTCGTCAGCTCAGATGTACTGCCCAGCGTATTTTTAAAGGTCATCGAAGCGAAACGGCTGCTGTCCAAGGCACAGGCGAAAAACTCATCGGAAGCCTGTCGAATGGTAGGGATTTCCCGCAGCGCATACTACAAATATAAGGACAATGTTCAGGTATATGAAGATACGGCGTCCGGTCAGCTCTGTACCCTATATATGCGGTTGTCGGACGAGCCTGGCGTATTGTCACATGTATTGCAGCAGCTGTATCAGGGTGGTGCCAACATCCTGACCGTCAATCAGAACATTCCGGTTGATACAGTGGCAGTTGTCACAATCAGCGTCGAGATCAACAAGGACAAGATTGACATGGATGAAGTCCTGAAAGAGTTGTCGGCGATATATGGCGTTGTATCGGTCAAGAGAATATAATGGAATAAGCCATTCGGAGAAAGGTTGTCAGAGATGGTAAAGGTTGCAGTCCTGGGGCATGGCACCGTCGGTTCGGGCGTTGTCGAGCTGTTCACACAAAATGCAAAAAGCATCACCTCCCGTGCCGGGCAGGAGATGGAAGTCAAGAAAATTTTGGATATCCGGGAATTTCCGGAACTTCCTTATGCGGATAAGTTCACAAAGAATTTTGACGATATTCTGAACGATCCGGAGATCACGATCGTTGCAGAGGTCATGGGTGGGCTTACGCCGGCGTTTGATTTTACGAAATCGCTGCTGGAGCATGGAAAGAGCGTCGTTACTTCCAATAAAGAGCTGGTAGCCACTAAAGGCGCCGAGCTCTTGCAGGTCGCGAAAGCGCATAATGTCAACTATTTCTTTGAAGCGAGTGTCGGCGGCGGCATTCCGATTATCCGGCCGATGCATCAGTGCCTTGCAGCGAACGAGATCACCGAGGTTGCGGGTATTCTCAACGGTACCACCAACTACATTCTGACCAAGATGATCCATGAAGCGGTTCCGTTTGATGAGGCACTTGCACAGGCACAGAAGCTGGGTTACGCTGAACGCAATCCCGCTGCGGACGTTGAAGGGCATGATGCCTGCCGTAAGATCTGTATTCTGGCTTCGCTGGCGTTTGGCAGTCATGTGTATCCCGATACGGTTCATACCGAGGGAATTACCGGCCTGACGCTGGAAGATGTCGAATATGCTTCCGGTTGGGGCGGCGTTATCAAGCTGATCGGACGAGCAAAAAAGCAGCCGGACGGTAAGGTTATTGCAACCGTTTATCCAGCGTTTCTGTCTTCGCACAGCCAGCTGGCAGGGATTGATGACGTATTCAATGGTATCCTGATTCGCGGCAACGCGACTGGTGACGTTGTATTTTACGGACGCGGCGCCGGCAAAATGCCGACAGCAAGTGCGGTCGTTGCCGATATGATCGACATTTCCAAGGCAAACTGCACCAGCAAGTCCCTCAGCTGGGTGGATTCCGACGCACATAATGTTGCGGATTACAAGACCGATCCGCTGCGTTTCTATATTCGTGCCAGCCTGCTGGATCACGCACAGTCGACGGTAAACGACGTCATGGGCGGTGTGGAATTTCTCAGCCGTCCGGGACAGCCGGAGGGTGAAATCGCGTTTGTGACCGGGCAGATGACCGAAAGGGAGCTGGAAAGCAAACTGGAGGTACTGGGAAACTTAATCAGGGCCAAATCGATGATCCGGGTACTGGATTACTGATTTTCAATAACTATAAAAGCAGCATGCTTTTGTGAATGGAGGCAGTTATGAGACTGATTGTACAAAAATTTGGCGGCACATCCGTAAAAAATAAAGAACGCATTTTTAATGTCGCCAATATTGTGACCAATGCGTACAAAAGCGGTAACAATGTTATCGCAGTTGTATCCGCTCAGGGTGATACCACCGACGATCTTCTGGAAAAGGCAAGCGAAATCAATCCCCATGCCAGCAAACGTGAGCTGGATATGCTGCTCTCGACCGGTGAGCAGATTTCTGCTTCGCTGCTTGCAATGGCAATCGAATCGATGGGATATCCGGTTATTTCGCTTAACGGGCATCAAGCCGGCTTCCATACCGACTCCAACTATTCCAAGGCGCGTATCAAAAAGATTGATACCGAGAGAATTGAGCGGGAACTTGACAAGCGCCGTATTGTCATCGTCACCGGTTTTCAGGGTATCAACCGTTACGATGATGTTACCACCCTGGGACGCGGCGGCAGTGATACAAGTGCAGTCGCAATTGCTGCGGCAATGAAAGCAGATCTCTGTCAGATTTACACCGACGTTGACGGTGTTTATACAGCTGACCCGCGTTTGGTACCTTCCGCAAAGAAGCTCAGCGAGATTTCTTTTGATGAGATGCTGGAACTGGCTTCCTGCGGCGCACAGGTACTGCATAACCGTTCTGTAGAGATGGCAAAGAAATATAACGTAAACCTGGAAGTATGCTCCAGTCTTGAGCACAAACCCGGGACAAAAGTCAAAGAGGTGACCAAAATGGAAAAATTACTGATTAAAGGTGTAGCAAAAGATGATGACGTAGTACGGATTGCGGTTGTTGGTCTTCCTGACAAACCCGGTATTGCTTTCAAGATTTTCTCTTTGCTGGCAGCAAAAAAGATCAACGTTGACATCATTCTTCAGTCGATTGGTCGTGACGGCACCAAGGATATCAGCTTTACTGTTCCGAGAGACAGTGCTGATCAGGCTTATGAGGTGCTGCAGGCTGCTTCGGATATTCTCCGTCCCAACAAGATCGAAGTTGCTGACAATGTAACCAAAGTTTCGATCGTCGGTGCTGGTATGCAGTCCAACCCTGGTGTTGCTGCAAAGATGTTTGAAGCGCTGTACGAAGCTGATATCAACATCAAGATGATTTCCACCTCTGAGATCAAGATTTCTGTCCTGATTGACCGTGAGCAGGGCGTCAAGGCGATGAATGCTCTTTCTGAAGCATTTATCAACCAGTAATATTGATTTTACAGCAATAAAACAGGGTTCTATCATAAAAGTTGGGGTAAGCAGACCGCCATTGCCGCACAATCTGCGGCAATGGCTAGATTTTTTGGGGAAGGTTGCGCGCAGAGCGCGCCTAGGGCACGGTTCGCTGCGCGAACCATCCGCCCTGAACCTACTATAAAGTTTTCCACTTCATTTCAGTGTCAAGTGGATGAAAGGTTTACCCCAACTATTGACAAAGAACCAAAACAGCGGCAACCTTCGAATGAGGGCTGTCGCTGTTTTGCTATATCTATGTGTTTATTCACTGACTGTCAGAAATTCCCGCATTTCTTCCAGCGTTTTTTCGCCAATACCTTTGACGTTCAGGAGTTCATCGACTGTCTTGAATTTGCCGACGAGATTCCGGTATTCAATAATCCGTGCGGCGATTACTTCGCCGATTCCGGGAACCAGGTCCAGTTGAGCCGCATCAGCCGTATTAAGGTCAACCGGAAAGGCAGCGGAATCATCACTTTGTGATGGTTCCGGCAGGGAGGATGTTGACGAATCAGCAGTTTCGGATACTGATTCAGTATCCGAAACCGCGGGTGATTCCATTACCGGTTGGGATGATACAAGCAGCATGGCATCTCCTGTCGGATTCCGCCCGAGGGAAAAGCCCAGAATAAAGATCACCAGTACGGCGGTCAATCCGGTCGCAATTCCGGTTATAAACCGTTCGTTCATTCGATCTCAATCTTTTTGGAAGCGACGGCATTCAAATCAGAGCCTGCGATATTGCCGGCGAGGAATTCGTAATATCCCTGCGAGCCGACCATTGCCGCATTGTCGCCGCAAAGGGGAAGCGGAGGGCAGTAAAAGGATACGCCGCGATTTTCACAGTCTTTTTGCAGACGTTCCCGGAGTCCGGAGTTGGCGGAAACACCGCCGGCAAGTACCAGCTTTTTGTGCCCGGTTTCGTCCAGAGCCGCCATCAGCTTTTCGGAAATGATATCGCAGACAGTTGCCTGGAAGGAGGCAGCAAGGTCATTGGTATTGATAGTAATACCTTTTTGCTGAGCATTGTGCACGGTATTGATAACAGCAGTTTTCAGCCCGGAGAAGCTGAAATCAAGCGGGCAGCCATCGACATGGGGACGTGGAAGCTTGAATGCAGTCGGGTTGCCGAGTTTGGACGCTTTGTCGATAAAGACACCACCGGGATAGGGGAATCCCATCGTCCGGGCAGCCTTGTCAAACGCTTCACCGGCTGCATCGTCTCTTGTTCGTCCGATGACATGGAATTTAGTATAGTCCAGCACTTCGACGATATGGCTGTGCCCGCCGGAAGCGATCATGCACAGAAAAGGCGGTTCCAGTTCCGGGTGTGCCAGATAGTTGCTTGCCACATGGGAGCGCAGATGATGGGTCGGGATCAGCGGCTTGCCGGTCGCCAGCGACAGTCCTTTGGCATAGTTGACACCGACCAGCAGCGCACCGATCAGTCCGGGCGCATAGGTGACGGCAATCGCGTCCAGGTCATCGAAACTCAGTCCCGATTCCTTCATAGCGCCTTCCACAACCCAGCAGATATTTTCACAATGCCGCCGGGAAGCAATTTCCGGGACAACACCGCCGTATTTGCGATGTTCTTCCACCTGGGTCGAGATGACCGAGGAGAGGATCTTTCTGCCGTTTTCAACGACAGCCGCGGCTGTTTCGTCGCAGGAACTTTCAATTGCAAGAATTCTGATAGTATCACTCATATTGTTTTGCCCTTTCCGTCATGCGTTGTTGACCATTGCGGTCATGACCAGACCGTTTTCAGGCGGATTCTGATAAAATCCTTTTCTTTCACCCACTACTGTAAATCCAAAACGTTTATAAAGCTCTTGTGCCGGCATATTGGACAACCGGACTTCCAGAAAGATCTGCACAAGCCCATTCTGCCTGGCAGCTGCAAACATTGCATCCATCAGCAGGTTTGCGGCGCCCATCCTGCGGTACTGGGGCAGTACGCAGATTCGGTTGAGATTCATCTCATCCAGCACATAGGTGGTATTGATATATCCGATTATTTTGCCGTCAGATACCGCAACAGCAAAAAAACTTTGTTCTTCGTTCATGGTATCCCTGATGGATTTCCGGCTCCACGGGTCAGGAAAGCAGCTGTTTTCCAGTTCAAAAAGCTGCTCGACATCCTCAGAAGCCGCCAGTCTGATTTCCATATATTTTTTTACCTTCTATCTGTTGATTTAGCCTTTGGCGAGATACCAGTTGTCGCCTATGTGGGCATCCGACAGCAGCCGGACCGAATAATCGACCACATTTTCCATTTCCTGCACAACGATATCCCGAACCTTTTCTGCTTCTTCTTTCGGTGCTTCCACAATCAGTTCGTCATGTACCTGCAAAATCAGTCTGGCTTTTAAGCCTTCATCCCGCAGCCGGCGGTAGACATGGATCATTGCCAGCTTGATAATATCGGCAGCGGTACCCTGAATCGGCATGTTCATGGCAACCCGCTCAGAGAATGCACGCAGCGGCGCCTTGGAAGCATGGATATCCGGCAGGTACCGCGGACGATGGAACAGTGTTTCAACAAAACCGTGTTCACGCGCCTGTTCGATCGAACGGTGCATATAATCCGAAACACCCTGATAGGTATGCAGATAGTTGTTGATATACTCCTGCGCCTCTTTGACGCTGACACCGATATCCTGTGAAAGGGAGTAAGCGGAGATACCATAAACGATACCAAAGTTGATTGCCTTTGCCTGACTTCTCAGTTGGGAAGGAACCTCGTCAAATGGGATGTGAAAAACCTGAGAAGCAGTCATCCGATGGATGTCGGCGCCTTTTTCAAAACCGGCGATCATGTTTTTGTCGCCCGAGATATGTGCCAGAATCCTCAGTTCAATCTGGGAATAGTCGGCATCGACCAGCGTCCAGCCTTCGGGAGCGACAAAGAATTTTCGCATTTCGGCGCCCAGCTCTGTCCTCACCGGGATATTCTGGACATTGGGTTCGGTACTGCTGATACGACCGGTACGGGTTTCCGTCTGGTTGAAGGTGGAGTGGATACGGCCATCTTCCCGGACAGCACGGGTCAGTCCGACAACATAGGTGCTGAGGAGTTTGGTCAGTTTGCGGTAGTCTAAGATTTTTTCGATAATCGGATGCATTCCGCGCAGTGATTCCAGCACTTCGGCATTGGTCGAATATCCGTTTTTAGTTTTCTTTCCAGGCGGCAGCCCCAGACGGTTGAACAGTACCTCAGCCAGCTGCTGGGTAGAATTGAAGTTGAAGGGGACACCCGCAAGCTCCATGATTTCATCCTTAAGGGTATCAATCTGCTGCTGCAAATTGTCACCAAAGGATTGTATACCGTTTATATCTATTGCAAATCCGGTTACTTCCATCGAAGCGAGAACTTCACACAGCGGCAGTTCTATTTTCTGGTAAAGGAAATCCATCTGCCGTTCGCTGATGACTACGCCGATTGCCTTTTTGAGTTCCGGCATCCGTACCAATGCAGATAGTTCTCCGCCGCCGGAGATACCGCCCGGAAGATACGCTTCGCACATTTCCTCGAGTGAATAGGATTTATCACTTGAAGAAAGCAGATAAGCTGCCAGCAGCAGGTCTTCGATTGTCTGTAAAACCGGTTTACCCCGGAGGAACCCTTCTTTATAGGTCTCTTTCGCGTCAAAGGTGACCAGCTTTCTGCCGCATCCCAGCAGCCAGTCAACTGCGCCATCGCGGTTTTGTTCAAATTCTGCAATCCCATTTTCAGTCAGAATCTGTACCCGGTCTGTTTTCAGAAGGTAACAGATTTCTTCCATATCTTTCAGGCTGCTTTCCAGCCAGTCAAAACTGGGGTCTTTTACCAACTGGATTTCTTTTGCAGCTGATTGGTCAGCAGCGTCTCCGCTGGAATTTTCACTGTCCTGTCCATTCAGTCCGAATGCGCCTGCCAGAGAATCCATACTGTAACGGGAAAGGAAGGTTTTCAGCTCAGGAGAAACCACCATATTCATCTGGTCAGGCGTCTGCGGAAGGGGAGCATCACGGCGGATGGTTCCAAGGGTATGGCTGAGAATCGCTTCCTCCCGATGCTCGGCAATCAGTTTTTTGATTCGCGGTGTGGTTTTCAGTTCATCGAGATGATCGAGGATATACTGCAAACTGCCATAATCCCGAATCAACGTACCGGCTGTCTTTTCACCAATGCCCTTTACGCCGGGTATATTGTCCGAAGCGTCGCCCATCAGCGATTTGATTTCAATCAGCTGAATCGGTTCGACACCATACTGTTCACGAATCGATTCAGGTGTCATCACCAGATCACCCTTATTGGTCGCAAGGTTGACCGATACAGCATCCGACACCAGCTGCAAAGAATCCCTGTCGCCGGTCGCGATCACGCAGCTTGCCTGATGTTCTTCTGCCCATCTGCCGACGGTGCCGAGGATATCATCCGCTTCCCAGCCTTCCAGTCCGATGACGTTTCCGCCTGCAAGCCGGACAAATTCTCTTCCAAGAGGCATCTGTATCCGCAGTTCATCCGCCATCGGAGAACGTGTGCCTTTATATTCCTGATACATCTGATGGCGGAAGGTCGGTGCGTGAACGTCATAAGCTGCGATGATAACATCCGGCTGATAGCTTTTAACCAGCTTCTGATAGGTTTTTGCAAACCCAAAAAGCGCATTGGTCGGTGTGCCATCTTTGGCTGTCAGTGTTCGTATCGCAAAAAAAGACCGGTTCATCAGACTGTTGAAATCAATCGCCAGTATTTTCATGATTGCTCCCTTCCGCGTCTTTCGCCCGGCTGTAGGAAAAGACAGTTGACGAAAAACATCCTATCGTTTATAATCTAAATAAGTATACCACAGGGCAGCATATTTTACAAGGCAGGGACTGAAGTTTCCCATGGCTCGTCCGCAAAGAAAAAGGAGAACAACCGCATTGATCGCACAGCTTAAAATTGGAAACGTTTCAATAGATAAAACAGCGGCACTTGCCCCCATGGCTTCGGTAGCTGACCGTGCTTATCGGGAAATCTGCAAGGAATTTGGTGCAGCTTATGTTGTTGGGGAACTTGCTTCAGCAAAAGCGCTGACCTATTCCGACCGCAAAACAGAAGAATTGCTCAAACCTGGTTCGCTTGAACGCCCGATGGCGGCGCAGCTGTTTGGATACGACCCGGAGGATATGGCAAAAGGTGCAATTTCAACTCTGCGTTTTGAACCGGATATCATTGATATCAATATGGGCTGTCCGGTGCCGAAAGTCGTTGGACAGGGTGCCGGAAGCGCGTTGATGAAAACACCTGACCTCGCCGCAAGGATCGTTGAGGCGGTCAAGAAGGTGGCTGGCAATACACCTGTAACCGTCAAATTCCGCAAGGGCTGGGACGAAGACAATATCAACGCTGTGCCGTTTGCCCAGCTGATGGAGCGGGCAGGCGCAGACGCAGTTACTGTTCATGGGCGTACCCGTAAGCAGATGTATGCGCCGTCTGCTGACTGGACGATCATCCGTGCAGTCAAGGAAGCGGTATCGATCCCGGTGATTGGCAACGGTGATATCTTTACGGCAGAGGACGCGCTGGAAATGTACCGGCAGACCGGATGCGACCTGGTCATGGTGGGGCGTGGAAGCTACGGCAATCCGTTTATCTTCCGTGAGATCCGTGCGCTGATGAATGGAGAACCAAAACCAGCTGCTCCGACAGTTGAGGAGAAACTTTCCGTCATGCGCCGCCAGGTGGAATTGGCGGTCAAATATAAGGGTGAATATATCGGAATGCGTGAAAGCAGAAGGACAGCAGCATATTATCTGAAAGGTATGCCTGGTGCGCCCAAATTGCGCAACCTTTGTTCATCCCTTACCGTTTTAAGCGATATCGACAGGGTGATCGAACGGGCAAATGAACTTTCTCAAAAGTGACAGCCAAGTATGCAGATATAGCAAAAGGAGCGAGACAGTATGCAGCGAATGCCGTTTGATAAAGGGCTTTTGATGATATCGGTGACCGGAAACGGAACGGGATGGATTGAAAGCCGTATGTTGAAGGAAAAGGTCCCATTTTCGTCTCCGGAAGAGATGATTTTCCGCATCCAACAGATTCTTGATATACAGCGTCTGCCGGAAGCTGGCTCAGCACCGCGCAGATTTGTTGTACGCCGCGGCAGAAAGCGTTTGCAGATGACACCGTCTGTTCATGAACCGCAGCCGGCACCCGACGCAGTCAGGAACTTCTGGCTGGTTATCCGTTCACGCAATTTTTCCGAATGGCAGGGATTTTTGCAGATTTCATTGGATACGCCGGCGCAGCGCTTCAGCAGTATCATCGAGCTTATGCGTCTGCTCAGTCAGAATGGACTGCTGACTGTATGAGTCATAAATCAGAATACCCGGTCACACTACCAGAAAACTGGCGATGCGACCGGGTATTTACTATGGTTATTTTATGAGACAAATGAGGACATTAAGTCTTTGCCGGGTTTTCACAATAGATGCAGCGGTAGGTCTTATTGGGCGTCAATTCAAAGACATGGTCGATGCCTTCCTCGATCGTGCAGATGCAGCGGGGATTTTTGCAGCGGATGACGTTGGTCAGGCGGTGCGGAAGGGTCAGTTTCTTTTTCTCAATGATTTCGCCGTCCTTGACAAAGCAGACGGTGACATGATGGTCAACATATCCCAGCAGTTCAAGGTCAAGATGGATATCACCCTCAATCTTAATGACATCTTTTCTGCCATAACGGGTGCTGCGTGCATTGCGGATGAGGACGACAGTGCATTCAAGCGCGTCCAGGTGCAGAAGGTTATAGATTTTCATACCGTTTCCAACCTGGATGTGGTCGATAATGATACCGTTTTCAATGCTGTCGATATTGCGTGTTGTTTTCATCAGGGAACTCCTTTCGGTTACTCAGCAAGCCCAAGCAGGGTCATAATCAGTGCCATACGGACGTATACACCGTTTTGTACCTGTTCAAAGTAGGCTGCGCGGGGGTCATTGTCAACCGGCAGGGTAATTTCATTGACACGGGGCAGCGGATGAAGGACAGCCATTTTTTCTTTGGCAAGCTTCATTTTATCTTCCGTCAGGATATAGCTGTCTTTGAGTCGGATGTAATCTTCTTCATTAAAAAAGCGTTCTTTCTGGACACGGGTCATGTAAAGCACATCCAGCTGCGGCATGACGTCCTCCAGAGAGGTGACCTCTTCAAAGGGAATGTTTTTTGGCTCCAGCACCTCACGGATGACGTAATCCGGTACCCGGAGTTCATCAGGCGAAATGAGTATAAACCGAATATTCGGATAACGGGAAAGTGATTTGATCAGAGAATGTACGGTACGTCCAAATTTAAGGTCACCGCACAGACCGATCGTCAGGTTTTCCAGTCTGCCGAGCCTGCGCCGGATAGTCATCAGGTCGGTAAGTGTCTGGGTAGGATGCTGGTGACCGCCGTCGCCTGCGTTGATGACAGGGATACGGGAATACATGGAGGCACGCAGGGGAGCACCTTCCTTTGGATGGCGCATTGCACAGATATCCGCATAACAGCTGATAACCCGGATGGTATCGGCAATACTTTCGCCTTTGGATGCCGAACTTGAATCCGCACTGGAAAAACCAAGGACGCTTCCGCCAAGATTAAGCATGGCAGCTTCAAAACTCAGCCGGGTACGGGTACTGGGCTCGTAGAAAAGCGTTGCGAGTTTTTTGTAACGGCATACCTCGCGATAACGTGAAGGGTCGGCTGCAATGTCATCTGCCAGTGCAAGAAGACGCTCCACTTCCTGGGTGGTAAAATCCAGCGGATCGATCATATGTCTCATATTTTGCCTCCTGTATATGATATTTGTTACATTATAGCGGTTCTGGTACGACTTGTCTATAGGCTGTGGAGGAAATTCCAAAAAAAACTTGTCATGTGACCAGTTTTTGTGCTATACTATAAGAAATATGGAATAAAGGCCTGCGCTGATAAAACAGGTGCTTGTTTTTAGAGCGGTTTGTCTTCTTTCAGTAATGAATTGACAAACCTTTTATTACCATTTATAATGTAATTATTAAGTTGCCCCTGTTCCGGGCAGAAAGGTGAGAATAGTATGGACGTACAGATTTGTGTTGGCAGCTCCTGTCATCTGAAAGGGTCCTATAATGTTATTCGTGCTTTCCAGAAGTTGGTTCAGGAATATGGACTTGAGGATCAGATCGAACTGAAGGCGGCTTTTTGCATGGGACGTTGTACAGAAGGTGTGTCCACGATGTTTGGTGATGAATATGTCGGCAACGTCACGCCTGAGAATGCCGTTGAGGTATTCAGAAAACATGCGCTGGAACCTCTTGGGCGCGGATAATACAGGAAAGGGGAACCGTCATGGAAGTATTGCAGTTTACAAAAGCCAACTGCCGCGACTGTTATAAGTGTGTGCGGGAATGTCCCGTAAAATCCATCCGGGTTCGGAACCATCAGGCATCCATCATCAACAGCGACTGTATTCTTTGCGGACGGTGTGTGCAGGTATGCCCGCAGAACGCAAAGGACGTACGCGATGATGTGCCGTTGGTCAAAAAGCTGATTGCGTCGGGTGAGAAGGTCATTGCGACACTTGCACCGTCGTTTATTGCCGCTTTTGACGCAGAAGGTTTCCGTCCGATGGCGGAAGCAATGAAAAAGCTGGGATTTAGCGATGTGGAAGAGACTGCCATCGGTGCTTATATGGTCAAAACCCGTTATGAACAGCTGATCGATGAGGGCGCGGAACTGATTATTTCTTCCTGCTGCCATTCGATCACCCGGCTGATCAGTAAATACCATCCCAAATGTTTGCAGTATTACGCAAAGGTCATCTCACCGATGGAGGCACATGCCCGGCTGATAAAAGAAAAACATCCGGACGCGCATGTTGTTTTTGTCGGACCGTGCATTTCTAAAAAGGATGAGGTGGAGCAGTATTGTTCCGACAGCATAGATCTGACGATTACCTTTGATGAGCTGGAAAATTGGTTTGAAGAAGAAGGAGTCACCTTCAACAATACCGAACTGGATGATTCGCATTTCCGTTCCCGTTTCTTCCCGGAACGAGGCGGTGTTATCAAGAGCATGAACCGCAAGCCGGGGTTCCATTATATTGCCATTGACGGCGTGGAAAAATGCCGGGCTGCGTTGGAAGAAATCGAAGCGGGCGGTCTGAAAGGCTATTTTATTGAAATGAACGCCTGCGAGGGCGCATGTATCAACGGTCCCGGCATGCCAAAGAAGAGACGCGGCAATATTATCGGTCAGGTTTTGGTTGAGAAGGCTGCCGATGCAAAGAAGGATTTTGATGTCGTACATAGTCTGGCAATGGGCAAGGAAATGACTCCGGAATTCCATCGGGATGCAATGCCCGGTGAAGCCGAAATTCAGAAGATTTTGGCGCTCACCGGTAAGCATAAACCGGAAGATATGCTCGATTGCGGCGCATGCGGCTATTCGACCTGCCGTGAAAAGGCGATTGCTGTATGGCAGGGCAAGGCAGAACTGGAAATGTGCCTGCATTACGCAAAAGAGCGGGCAGAATCTCTGTCTGACCAGATTTTTGAGTCTTCACCTAATGGTATTGTAGCGGTGGATGATGAGTTTAATATCCGGCAGATCAATCGGGAAGCGCTGCATATGCTGGGCATTGGTGAGGATACAGATGTGCTGGGACAGCCGTTTGGCGATTATTATGATATTCTTGAACTGCTGGGCGTTATGGAATCCGGTACGAATATTATCAACCAGCGCACCCATCTGGAGAAGACCGACCTTTATGTTGACCGTACGGTCATGTATGACCAGGAACACAGCAACTTCCTTGTATTCCTGAAGAATATCGACGCAATCGTCCGTGCGGAACAGAATGCCGCTGAACTGCGCCGCGAAACGATTCGTATTACCGACCAGGTTGTTGACAAGCAGATGCGCGCTGTTCAGGAAATTGCGTCGCTGCTGGGTGAGACAACTGCTGAAACGAAAGTTGCGCTGACAATGCTGAAAAAGAGTATGCTGTGAGGAATGATATGAGTTACTATATTGATAATAGTTACGTCAGCCTGAATAAGCATAACGAAGAATTGTGCGGCGACCGTGTTGAGACGACCTATTATGACGGTACACAGACACTGGTTCTGGCTGACGGCATGGGCTCGGGTGTACGCGCCAATATTCTGTCCAGCCTTACCTCCAAGATCATCTGCACAATGATGTCCAGCGGTATGTCGGTTGAGGACTGCGTGGAAACCATTGCGGCGACCCTTCCGATGCGCAAGGATGTAATGGTTGCCTATTCGACGTTTACCATTCTTCAGATCACGTCGGATGGCGACGCATATATGGTGCAGTTTGACAATCCGCTGAGTATCCTGCTGCGGAATGGCAAGGCGGTAGAATACCCGGTCGAAGTCAATGTGATCGGGGACAAGACACTGTATGAAACCCGGATGAAAGTTGAACTTGGGGATACCTTTGTCATGTTCAGTGACGGTGTATCTCACGCCGGTATCGGCATCAGCATGAGTTTTGGCTGGCAGAATGAACATATCTGTTCTTTCCTGGAGAGCAAGTGTTCGGTAAACGATTCTCCGCATACCATTGCCACCAAACTGGTGGAGGCTGCCAAAGAGCTTTATCTTGGGGTTATGGGCGACGATACGACTGTCGCCGTTATGAAAGTCCGCCAGAGAAGTGAGCTTTCCATTATGCTGGGTCCGCCTGCCAATCCGGAAGATGATATCCGTGTCATTGAGGATTTCCTGTCCCGTCCGGGCAAGAAGATCGTCAGCGGTGGCACGACTTCCAAGATCGTCAGCCGATATCTGGGCGAAAGGGTTGAAACCTGTCTGGATTATTTGGACCCGAAGATTCCGCCTGCCGGCAGGATGAAAGGCGTTGATCTGGTCACCGAGGGCGTTATCACACTGGGACGGGTTATGGAACTGTCGGAGCAGATACTGAACGGCAGTGTTCCGGTTGATTGGAAGAACAACAGGGACGCGGCGACGACTGTCACTAAAATGATGTTCGAAGACGCGACTGATATCAACATCTTTGTTGGACGTGCGATGAACCCGGCTCACCAGAATCCGCAGCTGCCGATCAACTTCTCGATCAAAATGAAGATCGTCGAGGTGCTGTCAGGAAATCTGGAAAAGTATGGAAAACGGGTAAATGTACAGTATTATTAAACAAAAAGGAATATGAAGGATTTGCAGATGGAAATAGAGACAAGATGGCTGCATGCTCCGCAGGATCTGGCACCGGTTTTTTCGATTCGGGAAGCGGTATTTATGAAGGAGCAGGGCTTTCAGAATGAATTTGACGATACCGACAATAATTGCTGGCATCTGCTGCTGACAGTAGATGGCAAAGTGGCTGGATGTGCGCGGATTTTTCCGGACAAAGGGAAGATGTGGCATGTGGGAAGAGTTGCGGTTTTGTCTGAATACCGGAAACTGCATCTGGGCAGCAGGCTGATGAATGAGGTGGCAGATAAAGTGCGTGCGCTGGGTGGAGAAGGAATGATTCTTTCCGCCCAGTGTCAGGCTGTAGGTTTTTATCATAAAAACGGTTTCACAGTCACTTCAGAGGAATATATGGACGAACATTGTCCGCATCGGGATATGGTGCGGATGTTGAAGCCGGATGCAGTTTTGGAGGATAACAAATGATTACACAGAGATTTTTCGGAAAACTTTCGGATGGACGGGAGATTTTTCAGTACACAATTTCCAATCCCAGCGCTACAGTTGCGATTTTGAACCTTGGTGGTATTATCCAGTCGCTGTCTGTCGCTGACAAAGGCGGCAAGATGACAGACGTTGTACTGGGATATGATACTGCCGGACAGTGTGAGGAATGGCGCGGCAATTACTTTGGCGCTCTGATCGGACGGTTTGGAAACCGTATCGGCGGCGCTTCCTTTACCCTGAACGGCAAAGAGTATCCGCTGTATGCCAATGATGGCGCGAACCATCTGCATGGCGGCAAGGACGGCTTTAACTGGAAGCTGTGGGATGTCGAGGCGGAAGGAGACGATACTCTTCGTCTGCGGCTGTTTTCGCCGGATGGCGAAGAGGGGTATCCCGGAAACCTGACGGTTACCGTTTGGTATACGCTGGATGGCGCGTCGCTCTCGATTCGGTACAGGGCAGTCTGTGACGCAGATACCGTCATCAACCTGACCAACCATGCGTATTTCAACCTTGCCGGAGAAGGCAATGGCGATATTGAAGACCATCTGTTGCAGATGAATGCGGAAAGCTATACTGCTGTTGACGGCAATGGTCTGACGATTGAAAAGGTAATTCCGGTGGAAGGAACGCCCTTTGATTTCCGGACTGCCAAACCGATAGGGCAGGATATCGGCGCTGACGATGAACAGCTGCATAATGGCGCCGGTTATGACCATAATTTTGTTCTCGACCCTTCTCCGGAGCTGAAACAGGTAGCGGTTGCCGTCTGTCCGCGTACCGGTATCCGGATGACGGTTCATACGACACAGCCGGGTGTTCAGCTGTATACCGGCAACATGATTACCCCTCAGACCGGCAAAAATGGACATGCTTACGGAAAACGCAGTGGTTTCTGCCTGGAAACCCAGCATTTTCCCAATTCGATGGCATGTACCTCTTTTGCATCGCCTGTACTGCGTGCCGGTGAAACCTATGACCAGCAGACGGTCTATTCTTTCAGCGTGGAATAAAGATAAGTTTTCACGCAATGTTTGATGCGCTGCCACCAGCCGTTTGAACGGCTTTGACAGAAATAAAGGAAGCAGGTACTGAAATGCTTTCAGTACCCACAGA
>CALWWT010000156.1 GCA_944385325.1 uncultured Clostridia bacterium
CACAATATCACCCGAAAAGAACTTGCCGATCAGCTGAATGTCGCATATTCTACTGTCGGCAATTATATAAACGCGGGCCGTGAGCCGGATATCGATATGCTTATTAAGATTGCAGACTGTTTTTCCATTTCAGTCGATGAACTGGTCGGCCACAATACCAGCAATTCTATCTCAGACGGTGAAACCCGGCTGCTGTGTCTGTTCCGGCAGCTGACCCCTGAAAACCGGGAACTGCTGATTAAAATCGCTGCCGTTATGGGCGAACAAAATAACTAAGAACAGGTGCGCACATTCAAAAATGTACGCACCTCAGGCTGTCGATAAAGCCAACCGCTGGTCTTCTATGTCCGCCGTTGCCGCCTGCCGCGCCAACGGCTGCGTTTTTTTTAGGGGTTGCGCGCCAAGGCGCGCCCAGGGGCTGCGCCCCTGGACCTGCTTTCCGTCTTATGGTAAACCTTGGATGAATTTTAGCGATTTTCAAAATTCTCAAAAATACTTTTTCGACAAGCTCAGGTGCGCACATTCAAAAATGTACGCACCTGTTTTTAGTTACGATCAGATTATCGATTGATTTTCCGGGTCAGCCAATTTAAAATCTGCACAAGGCTGATAACCATACCGGCAAACCCGAACGCACTTGTCAGCAATACCAATACGGTCGAAACGGCACTGCCTGTCAGGTTGTAATCGCTCACCAGCACCGCCGACTGCCAGCAGACACCCATGCCGCTACCAACTACAATCGCCTGCGCCAGAATCAGCAGGACACCCGCAAAAGGAGAAGTTTTCTTCCCGCTGCGCAGAACCACAATTCCCGCAAGCATCAGCAGCAGAGACAATACCAGTAAAGCGATCTGTATCCCGTCAAAAATCCCAATCGATTGATCGACCAAAGGCTGCATTCCAATCACTCCGTCCATTATTTATTGCCCTAATTATATCATTGCAAACTTTATCCGTCAACCGCCACCTGTCAAAATCATTTTTCCGGCAAAACGCCGCTCAAATCAAACGCCGGAATAAAACTTTCCTCGGCGGTTCCCTCTTCCTGCACAAACCCGTTTTCCAGCCCAAGACCGACCGCAAAATCGATCAGCTCGTCATAATCTGCCGCTTTAAACCGCCCGTTCAGATTCTCCCAGCGCAGCTTAAAGGGCGGCGGCGTATACTGATTCATCAGGCTGTAATAGACCGAATTGCCGTACCGTGCAAACAATTTCGCAACCACCTGTCTCGATTGCTCCAGATGTCCCGGAAGGCACAAGTGCCGGATGATCACACCTTTTTGCATCATGCCGTCCGCGTCAAATGCCGGTTCTCCTGCCTGCCGCACCATTTCGTCCAGCGCGGCTGACGCCGTTTCGGGATAACCGGGCGCCGCTGAATAATCGACCGCCAGCGCTTCCGACAGATATTTATAGTCCGGCAGCCAGATATCCACCAATCCCTCCAGCATCCGCAAAACCTCTGCCCGTTCATACCCGGAGGTATTATAGACGACCGGCAGTGTCAGTCCGTTTTCCCTCGCAATCCCGAGCGCCAGCATGATCTGCGGCAGGTAATGGGTCGGCGTCACCAGATTTAAGTTATGCGCACCCCGCTGCTGCTGTTCAAGGAAGATATCTGCCAGCCGTTCAATCGAAATATCCGCACCCGCTTCACCGCTGCGGATCTCCCGGTTCTGGCAGAAAACACACCGCAGCGTGCACCAGGAAAAGAATACCGTTCCGCTTCCCTTTTCGCCCGAAATGCACGGCTCCTCCCAGAAATGCAGCGCAGCCCGTGCTACACGCACCTTTTCGCCCACAGCGCCGCAAAAGCCTTTTTCACCTGCCAGCCGGTTGACGCCGCACTGTCTCGGACACAGCCGGCAGTCTTCCAGTAAAGACAGGATATCCCTCTTATTTATCTGACACATCCGTCCGTTGCCGCTCCTTTCACCGCAGGGGTTTCCCGGCACCAACCGCCCATTTCCCGCATACATTGGGATATCAGGAACCCGGCTGACCGATCTGCCTTGTTCCGACGAAAGAAGGTGGTTTATCAATGAATCAACCCCTGCATATTCTTGCTGCCGGCGGAGACCGGCGTTTTTCAATACTTTCCCGCAAACTGGCATCCATCGACGGTGTACGGGTCACCGCCATTGCCCAGGGAAACCCTGAAACCGCCAGCGCCGCCACGCCGTACGTTATCGATTCCCTTTCAGAACTGGATACGCCGCCCGACCTGCTCATTCTGCCGCTTCCGCTGACGCGGACGGGCGATACCCTTTCCATGCCGCTGGAAAAGGAGCGTCTGCCGGTCTATCTGGGAGAGCTGCTCGCCTGCTGCCGCAAAGATACCCGGGTGTATGGCGGTATGACGCCGGCTGGCAAAGAATTTGCACAGCTTTGCCAAAAACATGGGATTTCCTTTACCGACTACCTCTCAGACGAAGCCTTCGCGCTGAAAAATGCCGACGCGACCGCTGAAGCAGCAGTTGCTCTGGCAATCGACCTGCTCCCGGTCACCATCCGCGGGACCCGCATACTGGTTACCGGCGGCGGCAGGATTGCCCGAAGCCTGGTACGCATCCTCTGTGCGATGGGCGCACAGGTGTTTGCCGCCGCGCGTTCCGCCTCCCAGCGATGTGAAATGTCGCTGCTGGGCGCAGCCGTGCTGCCGCTCAGTGAACTCTCACGCCCAAACGGGACACAGGAAAATACCCTTTCGACTGTGCGGCTGGTATTCAACACCATTCCGTCGCCCGTTTTCGGCAGGGAAGAGCTTGCCGGAATGCCTGCCGATACGCTGATCATGGAACTTGCTTCCAGTCCCGGCGGTTTCCGTCCGGAAGCGGTCAGCAGCAGCGGCAGAGTTATCGTCCGGGCGCTCTCCCTTCCCGGAAAAACCGCGCCCGAATCCTGCGCCGACTGGCTCAAAACACTGATCTGTGAAAAAGACCCGTTACTGATGACCCATTTACAAAGGAGATGACCTGTTATGCCTGCTCCTCCGCTCCGACTCGGCTTTTGCCTGACCGGCTCTTTCTGCACCTTCCAGCGGGCTTTTGAACAGATGGAGCGCTGTGCCGCTGCCGGATATGAGATCCTGCCGGTTTTTTCATTCAATGCCGCGACCCTCGATACCCGTTTTGGCAAAGCTGCCGACCATATCAACCGCGCCCGTCTGATCTCCGGGCATGAACCCATCCTGACCATCCAGGACGCGGAACCGCTCGGCCCCAAAAACACGACCGACCTGCTGCTGGTCTGCCCCTGCACCGGAAACACGCTGGCAAAACTCGCCAATTCCATTACCGACACACCCGTCACGATGGCAGTCAAAAGCCATCTGCGCAGCGAAAAACCGGTGATCCTCTGCCTTGCGACCAACGATGCCCTGCGCGGCAGCGCCAAAAACATCGGTGCGCTGCTCAACCAGAAAAACTGCTATTTTATTCCGTTTGGTCAGGACGATTCGGCAAAAAAACCGTCCTCACTGGTCGCAGATTTCAGCTGCATCCCACAGGCGCTGGAAGCTGCCCGCAAGGGTCAGCAGCTCCAGCCGGTGCTCTTTTGACAAAACCTGTTTGACCCAAACAATGACCGCCGGATATCCAGATACCCGGCGGTTCAGACTGTCGATAAAATCAATCGCTCGTTCTCTTTTTCCGCCATTGTCGCTTGCCGCGGCAATGGCTGCGTTTTTTTAGGGGTTGCGCGCCGTAGGCGCGCCCAGGGGCTGCGCCCCTGAACCTGCTTTCCGCCTTATGGTAAACTTTAGTTGAATTTTGGCGATTTTAAAAATTCTCCAAAATACTTTTTCGACAAGCTCACCGCCGGATATCCAGATACCCGGCGGTTTTGCTATTCTTATGCCCAGCGCGGCGCATCCGGCGAATACAGACGCATATAACGCGAAAACAGCAGCTCGGTGCACAGCTGCAATTTATAATACCCGGCACGTTTGGAATCCGACGTGCCCAGCTGCACCACCTCGTCAAACATCGCGTGGATCGACGGGTCATGGGTCTGGCTGAGCAGGATCAATGTTACGCCGCGGCTTTTCAGCTGCTCGATGACCTGGCGCCCCTGTCCCAGCACATAATTCCCGTCCACCGACAGAAATATTGCCAGATCGCCATGCTCCATCGTCCGTGCACGCTCGGCGTGATCTTCCACAAGGTCGTAGCTTTCGGTATAGCGCCCGATCGACAAAAACAAAAACTGTAACTGCTTGGCAAGCAGTCCCGGCTGGTAAAATCCATACAGTGCCACATCCCGCGCGTCATGAATCCGGCGGCAGACACCGTCCAGCTGTTGAATCGAAACGCTTTTCTGAAACCGCATCAGCGAGTCGGTGATATTGGCGGTATAGCCTTCAACCGCCTCCCTGTCTCCGTCGTCATACGGAAGCTCGACCAGATAATCCTTGGTGGAAGCGTTGACGCTGTGCCGGTAATGCACGGTGACCTGCTTGAGCTGTGCAAAGCTCTCATATCCCAGCGAGCGGACAAACCTGCTCACCGTTGCAATGGAAGCGTAACAGGCGCCGGCGATTGTCTGAACGGATAAAGAATCCAGCGTCATAATATGGGAAAGAAAATACCGCGCAATGGTGCGGTTGGAATCATTGTCAGCAGACGAATCGACAATAGCCTGCAGCTGATGGATCAGATCGCTGTGCATGAAGTCCTCCTGAATATACAAATCTGATATCGGCATCAGAGGTTATCGGCGGACAA
>CALWWT010000157.1 GCA_944385325.1 uncultured Clostridia bacterium
CGGATGGTTCGCGCAGCGAACCGTGCCCTGGGCGCGCTCTGCGCGCAACCCTCCCCAAAAAGTCTAGCCATTGCCGCAGATTGTGCGGCAATGGCGGACTGCTTACCCCAACTTTTGTTATAGAACCAGAATGATTTGTATAAAAACAGCGGCGGAAGAAACATACTTTCGCCGCTGAATATTTTACTGCTGTTTTTGTTGTTGATACTCCTGACCCCATTCTTCCATTGAACGGATAATTGGTCGCATTGATTCGCCAAGTTCACTTAACGCATACTCCACCCGGTATGGTTCATGAAAAACTGTTCGGGTAATGATTCCATCCGATTCCATTGAACGCAGGCTGTCGGTCAGGACTTTCTGGCTGATTCCGTCGAGCGAGCGTTTGAGTTCATTAAAATTCCATGGACGCGCAAGCAGATTGCGTAAAATCAGCAGTTTCCATTTGCTTCCGATCAGCTGTACCGTTGTGGCGACCGGACAGGACGGCATTTCCTGCTTTGTAACCATATGAATCATCCCTTCCGATAACTCTCTGAATTGATTATAGGGCTTTTTGAAAGAAAATGCAATCCTTTGGGGCAGTTACAAAAAGGTGCCTTCTTTTCAGCTGGATTTTTTTCGATTATAATGATATCAGAAGATCGGTCGTATAATCAAGAGAAAGGATGTAAATTATGGAAATGCTGGAGATAATCAGAAACAGAAGATCGATTCGGCGTTATCAGCAACGTCAGATTCCGACAGATGTATTACAGAAAATTCTCGAAGCCGGTATCTATGCGCCCAGTGCCGGTGGACGGCAGAGTACGATAATTTGTGCACTGCGTGACCGGAAACTGTCTGAACAACTTGGACGAATGAACGCATCGCAGTTTAATCATGCGGCTGCCGCTGGCAGGCATGTTTCCGATGAGCAGCCCAGTATTATCGATGATCCTTCTATCCGAAGTGCTTTTTATGGCGCACCGACTGTCTGCGTGATTTTCGCACCTGATGGGTATACAAACAGCATGCCGGATGCTTACTGCTCGGCAGCCAATATGCTGCTGGAAGCAAGTGCGCTGGAGATAGGTTCCTGTATCGTCTGTCGTGCGGAAGAAACTTTTAGCAGTGAACTGGGCAGAAATTTGATGCTCGAATGGAAGATACCAGATGGATATATTGCTCGATGTTTTGTACTTTTGGGGTATACGGAAGGGCAATATCCGAGTTTGAAACCTAGAAAAGACGGAAGAATCAAAATAATTGAGTAAATGATGCGCCGGGTTTACTATTGGGTGGTAAACACGGCGCTTTTTATGCCATTTTTGAACATTTATGATTATTTATCAATATTTCGATCAAATATGAAAACCTATTGAAAAGCTTTTTTAAATTTACTATAATATATATATACTTTTATTCCCTTGCGGATAAAAAATTAGACATTCTATCACTCATATTTGCATACAGACAGAAAGGAATGACAATATGCAGATTTTAAAAATGCGTGTCAATCACATGGAAAATCCGCTTGGATTTGCAACTGATCTGCTGACCCTTTCCTGGGTGGTTTCCTCAACCGGCAAAAAACAGACCGGCGCCCGGGTGGAAATTGCAGCTGACCCTGATTTCAAACAGGTTCTTTCTGATTCCGGGATGCGGGAAGATATCTCCGGCATCGCCTATAACCCTGATATTGTCTTGTCTCCCCGGACACGGTATTACTGGCGTGTCACGGCAGCGGCGGATAATGGTGACAGCTGTGTATCGGATACCGCGTGGTTTGAGACCGGAAAACGGGATGAAGCATGGGATGCGGATTGGATTGCTGCTCCGTTTGACAAGGAAATCTCTCCGCTGATGAAAACGGTCTTTTCCGGAAAAGACGTCGTCTCGGCCAGAATCTACCTTTGCGGTTTGGGCAGCTACGAGCTGTATATGAATGGTGAAAAGGTATCGGGTGACCTGCTGGCTCCCGGGCACCACAGCTATGATTTATGGCTCCAGGCGTTTGGTTATGACCTGACGCCGTTCCTGAAAGAGGAAAATGCGCTGGGTGTCATGCTGTCGGCTGCCTGGTACAAGGGACGTTTTGGCTTTGACGGCGGTTTTACCAATATTTACGGCGACCAGATGCGGATGATTGCAGAGATCCATCTGAAATATGCCGACGGGAGCGAAAAGGTGATTCCTACCGGTGAAAACTGGATTTGCAAGCCGTCTGCCGTACTCAAAAGCTCGATTTATTACGGTGAAGATTTTGACGCGCGGTTGTATGACCCTGAATGGGCGATGCCCGGTCATGAAGAAGGCTGGGTAAAAGCCTGCAGGGTTGAAAACGACCTTGGCGCGCTCCGTGACCGCTACAGCCTTCCTGTTTTGGTACATGAAACCTTCAAGCCGGTCGAGGTTATCGATACTCCTCGCGGTGAAAAGGTTCTGGATTTCGGGCAGAATATGACCGGCTGGGTAGAGATCGATCTGCCGGAAATGGAAGCAGGAACTGAAGTTATCCTGTCCTACAGTGAGATCATGCAGGACGGCTGTTTTTATCGTGACAACCTGCGTACTGCGGAATGCCGGTATACCTATATTTCGGATGGAAAACCGGCGCATGTCCGCCCGCATGGTACCTATTACGGATTCCGCTTTGTGAAGGTTGAGGGCGTTGACCCTGAAAAAGCGGTCTTTACCGGATGCGCGATCCATTCGGATATCGAGCGTACCGGATGGATTGAGACGGATGACGAACGGATTAACCGTCTGGTGCTCAACGCACTCTGGGGACAGAAAGGCAACTTCCTGGATGTTCCGACCGACTGCCCGCAGCGTGACGAACGAATGGGATGGACAGGTGACGCGCAAATCTTTGCCGGAACTGCATGTTTTAATATGTACACTCCTGCGTTTTACGCGAAATATATGGAAGACCTGATGCTGGAACAGAAACCGCTTGAGGGCGGCATTCCGTTTGTCATTCCGGTCATCAAGCCCAAGACCCAGTCGGATGCTGAGGGTGCTCCCAATATGTTTGCGATGAACCACTCGTCTACTGCCTGGGGCGACATTGCCTGCGTACTGCCCTGGACGCTGTACTGCTACTATGGCGACAAGGAAATGCTCAGGCGGCATTATCCCGCTATGAAAGGCTGGGTCGAATATATCCGCCGTCAGGATGAAAATAATGGCGGTCACCGTCTCTGGCAGA
>CALWWT010000158.1 GCA_944385325.1 uncultured Clostridia bacterium
GGTGCAGGGCGCAGCCCTGCGCGCGCCTTGGCGCGCAACTCCATAAAAAAAACGCAGCCATTGCCCATGTGAAGCATGGCAATGGCGGAAAAAGAGGACGAACGATTGACTTTATCGACAGCCTGAGGCACCCTTTCCGGTATCGGAGAGGGTGCCTTTGTGGTTATTGGAGATTATCGGTTTATCAGGCAGGTCACCTCATCACACAGCTTCCGGAGCATGGCGGCAGCCTCGAGCGGCGGCAGAGTGAAAATACGGTTGACCCTTTGGGGATAGTTTTCGGGCGCCAATGGCGTCCGCGCGATTTGGAGAGCTGCTTTTTTCTCATTCAGGCAGTACACCCGGTTGAGAGCAAACAGCACCTGATTGCAGGCGGACACCGACCGGAAGAGGTGCCCATGCAGATAGTACAGATCATTGTTTTTAGCGGCTTTTTCTGCGAGCGCGCAGGAAAAGCCTGCTTCAAATGAGAAGAAGGATATAATCGCCTCTCGAAGCGGTTCAGGGTAAATTTCCGCCTGTTTTTTCAGCTGCAAAAACGCTTGGTCGCGCGCGTACAGCACCTTGCACCGTGCGAGTTCGCCGCGATAGATAACGCTGAGAAAAGCGTGCGGATGACCGGTATGGTAGTTGGTCGAAAAGACGCCGTTTTCGCAGTCGGCGCAGACCCGTGATACCCTGTCAAAATCGCGCATAATCAGGTCGGTTGGAATACCGTCCACCGTCAGCCAGCCGCCGCAGTTGACCCAATCACCCCAGCCGCCTTCCGAACAGACGAGGTTTTCCCGGTGAAGGTCGTCAAACTTTGCCGCGATCCGGCAAAGTGCGCCAAAGTCGGCAGGTTTGTCGTAATAGATACCGATGTCAATATCTGAGCTATCCGTTGCTGTACCGGTTGCCCGCGAACCGCCCAGCACAACCGCCCGTACAAACGGCAGTCTGGCGAGTTCGTCCGCAACAGCCAGGATAATCTGTTCTGCGGTCATAAAATCACTCCTTACGGCATTTTATAAACAGGGTCGAGCTGCATCAGTTCCGAAAGGGTATCGATCTCGATGATGTCTCCTTCATTGCAGGGACGCGGTTCGATATGGAACTGGTCGTTATAATGGGTAAGCGGGACGTCGTCCCAGTAGCACTGTTTGCCGCCGGGCGAGTTGAAGAGGAGAGGGAGGAGCTGTTCCATTTTTTTACCGTCTTCTTCCGTCCAGAAGGTGATGTCGTACATATGATAGCAGTCCTTGCCGCCGATCTTCATACCGGTGATCAGCCCGTTTTTGACGATCAGCCGCCAGTCGTCGGTCTGCGCCATATGCACGCCGACGTAGGAAGCGCAGTATTCATACGGACGGATGAGGGAAGGGTTGCACAGATAGAGGTCGGAGTCCAGCACATAGGCGTTGCCGAACAGCTCCTTGACCTTCATTGCCGAGGAAATATTGTTCATTTCCTGATAATCGGGGTTCTCGACAAAACGAATCATCGGGTATTTTTTGAGCAGCACGTCGAATTGTTCGCCAAGGTAACCGCGGACAATGACAATTTCCGGGATACCGGCTGCGACAATTGCGTCGAGCATCGTTTCAATCATTGGGCGGCCGTGGATGCGGATAAGAGCCTTAGGGGTATTCAGGGTGATCGGCATCAGTCTTGAACCGAAACCAGCGGCGAGGATAACGGCGCGTTTGACCTTATATGGCTGCAATGCGGCAAACCCTGCATCGGTCAGCCGGTAACCGTTTTCGTCGTCAGCCGATACGGTGCCTTCGGCGAGCGCACGGGTCAGCAGCTGGTTGACAGCGCCGAGCGAAAAGCCGGTTGCAGCAGAGATACTGCGCTGGGTCAGCTTTTCGTCTTTATGGTAAAGCAGGTGGGTCAAAAGGGTAAAATCCCGTTTGGTCAATTGCATAAACGACATCCTTTCCATGTTCATGAGAGATATGATAGCACAATCAAATGAACAAAGCAAGGGTATACGGACATTTTTTTCAAATGCCTTGCTGCCGGATGAAAAACTATCAACATTTCAACACAATTTCCCCAAAAGAGGAAGCGAATCACTTGTATTTTTGGCATGATTATGCTATGATAAATAAAAAAGAAACTGCCGGGAAGGATTGATGGAAGATGAAATGCCCCTACTGTGGCTACAATGAAAGCAAGGTAATTGACTCCCGACCGACCGAAGATGATGAGAAGATTCGCCGCAGACGGGAGTGCCTGTCCTGCGGCAAACGGTTTACGACCTATGAGATTGTTGAGACAGCGCCGTTGATGGTTGTCAAGAAAGACCATTCCCGGCAGCTGTTTGACCGTGAGAAGCTGATGCGCGGGATAATCCGCGCCTGTGACAAGCGGCCGGTAACGAGCGAGATGATCATCGGGGTAGTGGATCGAATCGAGCAGAGCTATGTCAACCGGATGCTGCGGGAGGTATCGTCGGAGGAACTGGGGGAAGCGGTGCTGCTGGAGCTGAAGAAGCTGGATAAGGTAGCATACATCCGGTTTGCATCGGTGTACCGGGATTTTTCGGACGTAGAAACCTTTATCAATGAACTTTTGCAACTGCAAAACGAGGAATAAATTTTTTTTGGAAATAATATTCTTTTTTGCAACTTTTTCTCATTCTCGTGCGTATTACATATAGAAGACGGAAACAACTGCCCGCAGCATCTGGTTGGGGAGAAGCGGCGGAGGTTGCAGTGGAGGTGATCATCTGCACGATGTCTGATGGTACAAAAACTTTTAAAAATCGTGGAGAATCCTTGAC
>CALWWT010000159.1 GCA_944385325.1 uncultured Clostridia bacterium
CCGATAAAAGCCAGCTGACGCGCCCTGCCGCGATCCCGGTCTTCGGGAAGGCAGGGCGCGTGTTTTATGAGAATCAGCTTTCCGGCAGCCGGTGCAGATTCTCTGAAAAGATTTTCCGCCCGTCCGCCTGGGGCAGATGCGGTGCCTTTTAAGCTTTACGGATTACCGATTTAAAGGACAGTACCAAGTCAGAAAAACGGGAAGCTTTGGCTTTTTATTCAATATAAGAGGGTGCGCAAGGTGCGGGTAGTGAAACAACAGGTCCAGGGGCGGACGGTTCGCGCTGCAAACAGGCTTTCCGGGAAAGTCTGCCCTGGGCGCGCGTAAGCGCGCAACCTCTCACTAAAACGCAGCCATTGCCCATGTGCAGCAGGGCAATGGCTGAAAAAGAGGACGAACGATTGACTTTATCGACAGCCTGAATTATGAGCTTGTCGAAAAACGTTTTTGGGATTGGCGAATCGACTGCTCAAGATTGGACAAACCCTTGTTTAGAGGAAAGCAGGTCCAGGGGCGCAGCCCCTGGGCGCGCGTAAGCGCGCAACCCCCCCTAAAAACGTAGCCATTGCCGCAGCAAGCGGCAATGGCGGATGAAGAGTATGCACATCGGATTTTATCGACAGACTGAAACGGTCTCCCAAATACGGGAGACCGTTTTTTCATGGCTGACATTCTTACAATCAGATGGTTGCCACAGGATGCACAGCTGCTACAGCCGACGCAGCAGGTGGTGTAAAATGGCTGTCCCAGTAATCGCCATACGGAATCTGGGAAAGCGCCTGAGCGCGCAGCTTTTCCCGCTGGTAAGCAGTCAGGACCGCATCTTCCAGCTGTTTTCTGGCAGCCGGTGTGATCGGGTGCACGATATCCCGAAAAATTCCGCCGGTTTCCCTTCTGGAAGGCATCGCCACAAAAAGCCGCTGCGGTCCTTCAATGACCTTGAGGTCATGAATTGCGATTTCATCGCCGATCGTTACCGAAACAACAGCACGAAGCCGCCCTTCCTCCATCAGTTTGCGTACCTTGATATCTGTAATCTGCATAAAATCCGTCCTTTCTTTTGCTGTGATCGTTGCCTGTCAGCTGATTTTGTCTGACATATCCATATTGTGGGCATACGGCAGCATTTTATACAAACCTGGTCAGGTCAATGTAAAAATACCATGAAAAATATCCCGTTTCACTTGCACTTTTTATCCGGATATGGTACTATTTAAACAGTATATCAGAAAGGTATGATTTATCATGGATACTTATTGCGAGTATATTGTCAAAAAGAAAAACGGCGGCAAGGAAATGGCAATGCGTGCCCTGATTGTTGTGGCTGCGCTGGTACTGTTTGTTGTATTTATGTTCCTGGGAACAATTCTCGGAGCTTTCTCGATGATTACGACACTGCTGGCTTTCGGCTCGCTGTACGGCGGTTACCTGCTGATCACCAGCATGAACATCGAATACGAATATATCGTAACCAATGGTGAGATGGACGTCGACAAAATTATCGCCAAACGCAAGAGAAAACGGATGCTGACAGTCAACGCACGCACCTTTGAAAAGTTCGGCACCTTTAAAGAGGCAGAACATGCTGCCGAGACTTACTCCAACCGCATCTACGCATGTACTTCTCCGGATGATCCCGGCTGTTATTATGCCGTACTGACACACCAGACGATGGGACGGATTCTGCTGGTGTTTTCACCCAACGACAACGTGTTGGAAAACCTTAAATCTTATATCCCCAGACAGGCGGGCGGTCATGCTTTTTACGGGAATAGACCTGACGGAAATTGAGCGGATCAAAAAGAGCTGTCAAAACCCTCGTTTTATAGCGAGGGTTTTTTCGGCAGCAGAACAGGAATATTTCGCCTCAAAACCAAACCCTTATCCGTCCATGGCCGCTGCTTTTGCGGCAAAAGAGGCATTCTCCAAAGCGATTGGGACAGGTATACGGGATTTTGCATTGACAGAAGTATCGGTCGAACATGACCTGCTGGGTGCGCCCTACCTGACTTTTTCAGGGAATGCGGCTGAAATCGTCCGCAAAAAAAATCTCTCCTTTTCCCTGTCACTGACCCATACCGATACCATTGCCGCAGCGTTTGTTGTCGCAATGGAAAAAGAATCAAACGCAAAATGATTGTAAGGAGCTGACTATGGCCAAACTCAGAAAAATGCTTGGTAAACTGGATAATCCCGATATCATCGCCCTGATGCGGCTGATCGAGACACAGAGCCAGCAAACCCTCAGCCGTTGGGCTATTGAATATACGGCAGAAAAATGCCTGCCAATTTTTGAGAGACAGCTGCCCAAAGATACCCGGCCGTCAGATGCCATCCACAGCTGCCGCGCATATCTGAACGGAGAATCTAAGCTGTCTCAGGTCAAACCCTTTTTGAAGGCTGCCGGACAGGCTGCACGGGATGCAGACGGATTCCCAGCTGCACAGGCTGCCGCCCGGGCAATCGGAACCGCCTGTGCGGTCGTTCAAAATCCGCCGGGCGCATTGGGATTTGTATTTTACTGCGCAGCAGCCGTCGCATATGACCATGCCGGAACAGATCAGACACAGGATATCTATGACCGGCTGGCAGAAGAGGAAATTGCGGCTATTCTGCATTCTCTGCAAACGGCTGCTATACCGGATGAACCAAATCCCGTTAAAATTGACTGGAACTGCTGAACAAATAACCGGTTCTATCTTTGTGTGAAAGGATGATTTTAAATGGCAGAATTGACCGGAAAAACAATTTTAGTCGGTGTCACAGGCGGTATTGCCGCCTATAAGATGCCGAATCTTGTCAGTATGCTGGTGCAAAAGGGCGCAGACGTGCATGTCCTGCTGACGGAAAATGCCAAAAATATTATTCCGCCTTTACCCTTTGAAGCACTGACCGGCAACAGATGCCTGACAAGCCCTTTTGAACAGAGTGACCCGCCGGTGATCCACCATATCGCGCTGGCAAAGAAGGCAGACCTGATGTTTATTGCACCGGCTTCGGCAGATATTATCGGAAAGTGCGCAAACGGTATTGCGGATGATATGCTCACCTCTACGATACTTGCCTGCAAATGCCCTGTTTATTTTGCACCAGCCATGAACGACCGGATGTATACCAACTCGATCGTTCAGGAAAATATGGAAAAACTGCGCCGGCATGGATGGCATCAGATTGACCCTGCCGTCGGGCATCTTGCCTGCGGCGGCGCCGGACTGGGAAAAATGCCGAACCCTGAAGAGCTGTACCTGTATATCGAACGGGAACTGGCTTGTAAAAAGGATATGACTGGTATCAAACTGCTGGTCACGGCAGGCGCTACCCAGGAAGCAATCGACCCGGTACGGTATATTACCAACCACTCTTCCGGCAAGATGGGCTATGCCATCGCAAAAGCCGCGATGCTGCGCGGAGCGGAAGTGACGCTGGTCAGCGGACGCACCGCTCTTACTCCGTCTCCGTTTGTAAATACGGTCGATATTGTATCGGCGGCTGATATGTACCGGGAAGTGACTGCGCGCGCTCCTGAACAGGATATCATTATCAAGGCTGCCGCCGTGGCAGATTATACACCGGCAGAGGTTGCAAATGAGAAAATCAAAAAGAAAGACGACGACCTCTCGATCCCGCTGACCCGTACGCAGGATATTCTCGGATTTTTGGGCGCACACCGGGTTCCGGGACAGGTTCTGTGCGGTTTTTCAATGGAAACGGAACACATGCTGGAAAACTCCCGCAAAAAGCTGGAGAAGAAAAATGTCGATCTGATCGCCGCCAACAATGTCAAAGTAGCTGGTGCCGGATTCAGAGGAGATACCAATATCCTGACCCTGATTACACGGGATGACGAAACCGAACTGCCGCTGATGAGCAAAGAACAGGCCGCTCACCAGCTTTTGGACAAACTGCTGGAGATTCGTCTCCAGATACAACATGAAAGAGGAATACCCGATGAAGATTGATTTTGATATTTTATCTGCTATTTTGGATGCTTATCCTTACCAGGTCGTTTTCTGCGACCGCAGCCACATTATCCGTTATATGAACAAGGACGCCAGAGAACGCTATGCCGGAAAAATTGGTATCGGCGACAGCATCTTCGGCTGTCACAACCAGAGCTCCTGCCAGAAAATTGAAGCTTTTCTGGCGCGGGCTGACGCCGGCGAAGAAGAGATGTTTGAAGCTATTAACCCGGCTGCACGGGAACGGGAATTCTTTACACCGGTTCGTGACCAGAACGGAACGGTTATCGGGTATTTTGAACGGCATGAATATTATGGAGAGCTGAGCAATGACGGAAAATCCGGTCAGAATAACTGAACACACCGGACTGACCGGCAATGCGCTGAAGCTGATTGCTGTTTTGTGTATGCTGATCGACCATATCGCATGGGCATTTGTCCCGACTGCTTCGGCAGCCGGTGTGGTGATGCACGTCATTGGTCGTATCACGGCGCCGGTTATGTGTTTTATGCTGACAGAAGGATACCGGTATACCAGCAATTTTAAAGGATATGTCCGCAGGCTGGCAATCTTTGCCGTGGTTTCCTGGCTGCCGTTTATCCTGTTTTTGAAAGGCGGCATACCGGACAGCAGTGATCTGCTGAATCTGAATATGATGTATTCACTGATGCTGGCTTTGCTGGCGCTGTGGGCAGATCATCATCTGGATGGATTTGACCGGCTGATGGCACTGGGCGTACTATGCTTTTTATCGCTGTTCGGAGACTGGCCCATTATGGCAATTTTGTACACCCTGAATTTTTCCAGAAACAAACAGAACAAAAAACGGATGCTTTGCCTGTTTATCCTGATTCCCACGGTATTTACACTCTACTCTGTCTGGAGCGGTATAATCAACGGCGTCCCGCCCGGTTACCTGCTTGCGGCAAGCCTTCCGCAGATGGGGACGGTTCTTGCTCTGCCGCTGGTTGGACTGTATAATGGGAAAAAAGGCGGCAGGACCAGCGGCAAATGGTTTTTCTACTGGTTTTATCCGGTCCATCTGCTGTTGCTGGCGCTGCTGAAAATAATCATAAACGCCTGACAGTCGGTTCAAGGAGGGACTCATTTATGTACATACTCTGCGGCAGCCAGATGCGCACTGCTGAAAAAATTGCGGTCGAAAACGGCACCAGTTTTGAACAGCTGATGGAAAATGCCGGTATGGGCGCGGCAGAAGCAATCCGCAGACGTTTTGCTTCCCGGCTTATGCCCGGAAGCAATATCCTCATCCTGCTGGGACGCGGAAATAATGGCGGTGACGGGCTGGTGATTGCAAGGGCTTTACTGCAATGGCAGCCGGAACTGACGGTTAACATCGTGTTTTGCCTGGGTGATCAGCTGTCGCCGCTCGCGGCGCTAAACCTGTCCCGACTGGAAGAATTCAAGCAGGTGCACCTGTGGACAGAAACTGACCGAAAAACCACTGAATGGCTGTGTCAAAAAAGCGACCTGATTCTGGATGGTATCTTCGGAACAGGGTTTCATGGTCAGCTGCCCGAATCTGCCGCCACGGCAGTCCGCGCCGCCAATCAGAGCGGTGCAAAACGGATTGCGCTGGATATTCCGACCGGTATCAACGGTGACAACGGAATCGCAGCTATGGACAGTTTCCGGGCAGATTATACCTGCACCTTTGCAGCAAAAAAACCGGCACACATTCTCAAATCTTCCCGCAGTTTTTGCGGAGAGGTGGAAACCATTGATATCGGTATCAGCGGGCAGATTCTCGGTCAGGTATCCGGCAGCATTACGCTGCTCTGTTCTGACAAGATTCGTCAACTGCTTCCTGCACGCCGTCCGGATTCCAATAAAGGCAATTATGGAAAACTGCTGATTGCCGGTGGATGTCAGACCATGACAGGTGCTGTACTGCTCGCAGCGGAAGCGGCTGCCCGATGCGGAACCGGTCTGGTAATGGCTGCCGCACCGGAACATGCCTTGTTTCCCATCCGGATACGTCTTCCGGAAGCACTGCAATATCCGCTGCCGCTGGCTTTGTCGGGAGCAGTTTCAGCCGATGCACATCCCAGCCTGTTGGAAAAAGCAAACCACTGGGCAACCGGTATTCTGTGCGGCTGTGGAATGAGCCTGACTGAGGAAACCAAAGCGCTGGTATCCACACTTTTGGAAAGCTGTCATACCCCAATGGTACTGGATGCAGACGCGCTGAATGCCCTTTCGCAGGTTGGTACCCAAAAGCTGAAAGAAGCGAAAGCACCGATCATTCTGACGCCTCATATGCTGGAATTTTCCCGTCTGAGCGGACTGAGCATCGAGGATATCCAAAAGAATCGTTTTGAAATTGCCGCCCAATTTGCAGAAGAATACCGGGTCACACTGGTTTTAAAGGACGCTACCACCGTCATTGCGTCGGATGGACAGCTCTTTATCAACGAAAACGGCAATCCTGGTCTTTCCAAAGGCGGAAGCGGTGATACGCTTGCCGGTATTATCGCCGCTTTTCTGGCACAGGGCGTTTCACCGCTGGATGCTGCTGAATGCGGTGTCTATCTGCACGCAGAGGCCGGAGATATTGCAGCAGGCAAGCTGTCTGAATATGCGATGCTGCCGCAGGATGTTATCCGTTGTTTACCGGATGCTTTTAAATCGCTGACAAACTGAACCTGATTATCTGTACAAAAGGCAGGGCATTTTTCGTATAGTAAAGATAGGGATACTTTAAAAAAGCGGAATGTAAGTCGGCTGTATTTCACGCCGGCTTTTTCCTTTTCCGGCTCCTACACAGCAGCAATTCATTAATATATCTTTCTTTTGAGTTACTCATCATTTACCATTTCACAGTGTTTTTCGATGAGTTGCCATTTTTCTACCTTGCTGCACTTAATATTATAATCCAAGCTCGAAAAACAGAGAAAATACAACAGGCTGTCGAGAAACGTTGTTTGGAATTGGTGAATCGACTGCTCAAGATTGAACAAACCCTTTTTAGAGAACAGCAGGTCCAGGGGCGGACGGTTCGCGTTGCGAACCAGACAGTCTGCCAGCAAACTGTACGGCTTTCTGGGAAAGCCTGCCCTTGGCGCGCAACCCCATAAAAAACGCAGCCATTGCCCATGTGAAGCATGGCAATGGCGGGAAAAGAGGACGAGCGATTGACTTTATCGACAGCCTGAATACAAGTTTGACTTTTGCTTATCTCTGTTTTTCTTGACAGCCTAATGCCCCTGGTTTTTGAAAAATCAGTAACTTCGCTATCTGCCGGATATGAAATTTAAAAGGATAGCAAGCACAGCCCGCTGTCCGTACACAACGGTGAAAGGAGGTGGCATACCCATGCAGCACAGGACAAAGACTGTAATTTCGATAGGAGACAGAATATGGCAAAACCGCTAGACCCCAAGAAGATAGAATCAGCCCGTCAGTTTAGCAGCCGTACCAAGCGCCGGGAACAGCGACGTAAACTCATGCAGGACGAAATTGCGGAAAACCAACGTAGTAATGGCGTTATCGTGATTCCACCTAAAAAATTGCAGGAAATGCAGCAAGAGCGCCCCAAACTGCGCGTTGCGGCATATTGCCGTGTCAGCACGCAGGAAGAAGAACAGGTTGGCAGTTTTGATATGCAGGTCCGACACTTTACCCAGCGAATTGAAAACAATCCGGACTGGGAGATGGTAGAAATTTATCAGGACGAGGGCATCAGTGCAACGACCATCAAAAAGCGTCTCGGCTTTCAAAAAATGATTGCGGATGCGATTGATGGAAAGATTGATCTGATCCTTACCAAGAGCATCAGCCGGTTTGGTCGGAATATTGTAGATATACTGAACAATCTGAATGTTCTTTCTGCGCTTAATCCCCCTGTCTCGGTAGAATTTGAAACGGAGCACATTACCTACACGGCTGATGGAAAAAATAATCTGCTGATCGTACTTCTGTCCGCACTTGCTGAAATGGAATCCCAGCAAAAAAGTGAGGCTATCAAAGCCGGTATTCGCTGGCGAATGGCTGAAGGTATTTACAAATTTTCTGTACAGAATACACTGGGCTTCTACCGCGACCACTTTGGGCGATTAGTTATTGAACCGACCGAAGCGCGAATCGTTGAATACATCTACGAAAGCTGTTTGGAAGGCGCAACACCATCAGAAATCGCAACTGTATTAACTCACCAAGGAATCAAATCACCTATGGGCAACGATAGCTGGACTACAGGTACTGTCCGCAGTATTCTCAGAAATGAAAAATACTGTGGTGACGCCTTGATGCAAAAAACCTATACCAAAGATTTCCGCACCCACAAGTCTGTGAAAAATACGGATCTGAATATGTATTTCAAGGAAAATCACCATACGGCAATTATCAAAAAAGAAGACTGGCTGAAAGTGCAAAAGCTGTTGTCTGAACGGCATACATCACCCCATACGACCAAACTGCGCTTGCTGAACAACCGTTTTGTCGCCCACCGAGTCAAGGATGGATTATTCAAAGGATATCTGATTTTAGACTCCCGGTGGTCTCCTGCTGAACGACAGGAATTTATCAAAATTGTTGATGACACACAGGATAATAAAAAATGAAAGGATTTTTGCGATGAACTTTGATTTTTCTGCTCTGAATTTTGAAACAATTGACTCCAACATCAATGCCTATCCGGATATGTATATCAACCTGAACGGCGTCACCTTCACTAGGAAGGTGCTTGAGGATCTGGGCTATCCCGCCTATGTACTCTGCCTGCTGGATACCAAGGCAAAAGTGTTTGCGCTCCGTATGTGTAAAAGTAATGAACCAAAGGGCTTTAAATTCTCTAAGCCCCGGAATGAACAGAAGGGTGTTGTGACGATTTCCAGCAAAAATTTGCTGGAACCACTTCGTGCCGCCACAGGTGAAGATTGGGTTCCGGGTAAACGGTACCGTGTTCGTGGTTTCTGGGTCGCTGACGCAAAAACCATGTGTTTCGATCTAAATGAGGGCGTTCAGGAAGATTTCCGTCCGACGCCCACTAATAGCGATACCAAATAAGCACCAATCCATTTGATTCTATAAAAAATAGGCATAGTCGGAAAAACCGGCTATGCCTGAGCTTGTCGATAAAATCAATATTTCTGATCTTTGTCCGCCGTTGCCGCCTGCCGCGCCAACGGCTACGTTTTTTTTAGGGGTTGCGCGCCAAGGGCAGGCTTTCCCAGAAAGCCTGTTTGCAACGCGAACCGTCCGCCCCTGGACCTGCTTTAAAAAACTTACAGTGTACTTGTAAACTGTAGGATTTCTGAATAAGCCGCTTATAACCTGAACTTTTTCGACAGCCTGTTATTAATCTTTGTTACTCAGATTTTTCAGCAAGCAGTTTCTCAACTGCCGCAACAATTGCCGCTTCGGTATCTTCCTTTGCTTTGCAATTGTGTACGACTGTATCTGCATACCGGATATAGAGCGGATAACGCTGTTCCCGCAGACGATAGATCTTCTGTTGATCATCTGCCACCAGCGGTCGGTCGGAAAGATCTTCGCCTACAATATCTTCCGGAAGACGGTCCATAAAAACCACCAGACCATTCTGTTTAAGCGCTGCCATATTTTCTTCCCTCAGCACTACGCCGCCGCCGGTCGAAATAATCGTTCCCGTCAGCTTTCCGCACGCACGGGCACACTCCGTTTCCATCTGCCGGAAGGTCTCTTCTCCTTCTTCAGCAAAAATCTCATTGATGCTTTTCCCAGCCTTTTTGACGATTTCGCTGTCCATATCCACGACAGGAAGACCATATTTTGCTGAAAGACGTTTACTGAAAGCTGTTTTTCCACTGCCGGATAGTCCAATCAGAACTATATTTTTAGTAATATTCATATACAACCTCTTATGATTCAAACTTACGATAATATCCAAGTACCCGCAGTGTCTGGGCAAAGTCTGAAACTTCCTGCAAAATTTCCCGGATGCGTGCGTCTATCGTATCTGCCGAAAAATCGATAAAAAACAGGTACTCCCAGTTTTTGCGCGGAACCGGACGGGATTCAATTTTCAGCAGGTTGATCTTTTCCCGCGCAAAAATCGACAGCAGCCGGCAGAGTGAACCAGGTACATGCGGCAGTGTGATCATCAGCGAAACCTTGTTGTTATCAGGAGAATGATGTACTTCGCGGGAAAGAATGACAAACCGGGTCTGATTGATATCCTTAAAATTGGTCCGCTCCGCCAGGATATTCAATCCATAAATCTCTGCCGCCCGGGAAGACGCGATCGCACAGATATCCCGACGGTCGGATTCGGCCACCAGCTGGGCAGCATATGCGGTATTATAGACCGCCGTCTGCTTCCAGGAATGCCGCGCTAAAAACTCACGGGACTGCGAAAGCCCCTGTTCATGAGAAAGGACTTCGGTAATTTCATCCATCGCAACGCCCGGTTTTGCCATCAGGCATTGTCCGACCGAAATGGAATATTCACCGGTGATATAAAAACCATAATCGGTGATCAGGTCAAAGTTGGTGAGAATCGAACCCGTCGAGCTGTTTTCGATCGGCAGCACCGCACAGTCTGCTTTTCCGGACTCAACCGCGCGCAGCGCATCTGCAAATGAACTTTCCGGAACCAGCTCACATATATCTTCCCATCTGCCGCTTTCACTTTGCTGTGCAAAATACCGCGCAGCCGCTTCTTCTGCAAAACATCCCGGCACGCCGGAATACGCGGCTTTTATTTTTTCCTGCATTTTATTATTCTCTCCTCTCCGGTTTACCTGTCAAGCATCGCCTGCATAACTGCCAGCGCAGCAGCCGCTTCGACAACGACGGTTGCCCTTGAAAGGATACAGGGGTCATGACGCCCATGAATAACAAGTGCCGCATCGGTCAGCTTTTCCATATCCACCGTCTGCTGCTCACGGGAAATGGAAGGCGTGGGTTTGATGACTACCTGGAACACAACCGGCATTCCGCTGCTGATGCCGCCGAGAATTCCGCCGTTATTGTTGGTTGTCGAAATAACCCGCTCACCATCCATCCGCATGGGATCATTGACCTCGTGTCCATATGCGCTGCCGAATCCGAATCCCAGACCAAATTCGATTCCTTTGACAGCAGGAACCGCAAAAACATTCCGGGAAATGATTCCTTCCAGGCTGTCATCGGGTGAACCAATTCCTGCCGGAAGACCGGTCACCGCAATCTGAATCATACCGCCGACCGAAGTCAGGTTTTCACGCGCCTGCTGGATAATCTCCTGCATCTGTAACCCGGCCTGTTCCGAAATGGTCGGCATAGACTGACCGGCAAGCCGGTCAAGCTGTTCGTTGGAAACGTTTGCGAGGTCAAACGGGATATCTTCCACCGAACCGATCCGCAAGATATGACCGCCGACCCGGATTCCCTGCTCTGCCAGCCAAAGTTTTGCGAGCGCTCCGGCAAAAACCATCGGCGCCGTCAGCCGCCCGGAAAAATGCCCGCCGCCGCGATAATCATTATAACCATTATAGCGGATACGACCGGTATAATCAGCATGTGAAGGTCTTGCCAGATCCATCGTCCGGGTATAATCTCCCGAACGGGTATTTTCATTGCGAATCATTGCACAAAGAGGTGTTCCGGTGGTTCGACCTTCAAATACGCCGCTGACAATTTCCGGGCAGTCGCTTTCCAGACGGGTCGTCGACAATCCGCCTTTTTTGGCACGCCGCCTGTCCATTTCCGACTGGATAAAATCCATGTCAACCGCCAAACCGGATGGAAGCCCTTCAATTACAACACCAATTCCTGGTCCATGGGACTCGCCAAATATTGAATATCGCAGCTGCATAAACTCTAACTCCTTTTTATTGATTGACCGGTTCTTTATGAGTCGTTGCTCCGCCTAGAGACCTGAAATCTTCCCAAAAATGCGGATAAGATTTTGCAACGCATTCCGTTCCCAGCATGGTCACGCTGTTCTCACAACAGGCAGCGGCAACAGCCGCGCTCATCGCAATCCGGTGGTCATTGCAGCAATCAACAATACTGCCGCCCTGTAAAGTTTGCGTACCATTTACCGCAAAACCATCTTCCCATTCCTCAGTATCCGCCCCCATTGTTTCGACCATCCGGCAGGTGGTGCGGATACGGTCGCTTTCCTTTATCCGCAGACGGGCAGCATGGGTAAACACCGTCCTGCTTCCCGGACGGAACGCTGCTGCTGCCGCGAGTGCCGGAACAAGGTCGGGAATTTCCGATACATCGATTTCCAGCTCACCCGGCTGAAAATACCGCTGCAAAATCTCCTGTGCAGCACGGTCTCCCTGAATAGAATCTGATTGCAACCCATTCAGCTTAACAAAGCCGTTTTTACCCTGCAACTGGCAAATAGTATTGTATGCCAGATAGAAAGCCGCCTGTGAATAATCCCCTTCTACAGATACGGTACGAGACTGGTATTTCTGACCAGCAGGAATTACAAATTCTGCGTAATCTCCCACTACTTCTGCCATGATACCAAATGTCTTCAATGCCTGCAATGTCATCTCTACATATGCTGCCGATTCAAGGTGATCGGTGATCACAATCCGGCTTTCACTGTACCCATCCTGCGGCTGTACAAGCGGCAATGCAAACAGCAGACCGGTAATAAACTGTGAACTGACCGACCCGCTGAGCGGATATTCGCCCGGTTTGAGTTTTCCTTCAACCGTCAAAATACCATTTTCCAGTTTATGCGAAATACCCATCCGGTCAAACAATTCAAAATATGGTTCCAACGGACGCTGCATTAATCTTCCTTTTCCGGTAAACGAAACGGTCTTTCCGTCAGTCAGAGCAAGTGCGACAGGAATCATAAAACGCAGCGTTGAACCGGACTCTTCACAATCAATCAGCAGGTTTTCTTTACAATTCGTCTCGGCGATACCAGAAATCTGGACTTTACCGGGCTGCAGCTGATGACAACTTGCGCCAAGCTGCCCAACAGCCTGTAAGGTAGCGGTAATATCCTCTGAAACCGACAGGTTATCAATGCTGCTGGTCTGACCGCCTGCAAGTGCCGCCGCAATTACCATCCGATGGCTCATGCTTTTAGAGGAAGGAACGGTCAGTTCACCTGATAAAACAGACGGATATACCGACATGTTCTGCTTTGGTGCAGGAAGGCTGGATGCTGATTCCGGCTGCATTTCCGGTGTTTTGTTCAGGGTCATAACCCAGTGGACAAATTCATTCCGATCAATGGGTGTATAATAGCTTTCGCCCACATCCCGGCAAAAAACAGGGCGAATCGTTCCGCCGCTGCCTTTTTTATCAAATGCAAGCGCCTGTACCAGCGCTTCTTCTGATACCTCACCTGCATCCCACTGCATACCCTGTCCTGTCAGCATTTCACGCATACGGGCTGCCAGTCCGGGCGGTGTCAGACCGTGCTGTTCACCAACCCTTAAAATGGAATACATACCACAGCAAACCGCTTCTCCATGCATGAACTTTTCATAATTGCCCAGTTTTTCATAAGCGTGACCGATTGTATGCCCAAAATTCAGCAGCATCCGTTCACCAGTATCATGCTCATCCTGTTCAACGATCTTTCGTTTGCAGTTGCAGCAGGTGTAAATAATCTCGTCCATATATGGATTCAGTGCTTCCCTGCCCTTTACCTGCTCCAGAAGCCGCCAGAGAGCCGGTTCCCGAATCATGCCGTATTTAATCACCTCGCCCATGCCGTCGAAGAAAACGCGGTCAGGCAGTGTATCCAGCGTATCAGAATCAATCA
>CALWWT010000160.1 GCA_944385325.1 uncultured Clostridia bacterium
GCAGAGCGCGCCCAGGGCACGGTTCGCTGCGCGAACCATCCGCCCTGGACCTGCTATAAAGTTTCCACTTCATTTCAGTGTCAAGTTGATTAAAGGTTTACCCCAACTATTGACAAAGAGCCAAAAATAACTGCTGGATAAAGACCCTTTCTTCATCCAGCAGTTTATTTTATATCCGAATCATTTTTTGCAAAATCCAGCCCAATACCGGCCAGAACATCGCATATCCGCTCATTACCAGCGGACTGACACTGGAAAATGAGCCCAGTACCGTCAGCATCAGCAGCATTCCCAGTCCCAGCACCACCGACAGCACCATCATCACCCTGTTAAGCCCTTCCATAAAGGAAAGTCTCCTGGCAGATGCTGCACATCCGGCAAAGCCCGACAGACTGCCGTCATTGACCGCAACCGCCTGTTTGACCCTGACTTTGCCCTGAAGCCGGTCGACATAGACGCCAAGCCGCTGAGGCAGAATTTTAATCAGCTCAGGGTTGACCCTGAATAATCTTCCCAACAATCTGGGAGTCAGGAAACTGTCTGTCGTACGGATTGCAAGCCGCACACCGTTATCCGCAAAAATCTGCACCGCTTCTTCCGACCGCACCGAGGTCTGTAACCGAATCAGGAAAACACCTGCAAGTTCACCTGCTACCGCCAGATATACACATGCGCATCCGACACCGGCTGCCCATTTACGGTGCTCATCCAGTGAGAACCGGATACCGCGGGACTCCAGCAGTGCCTTATTTCCAACCAGTACCTGCCGCCCGTCAACGAACCCTACCAGACCTCTTCCGTCCTCATACTGCCTGTCCTCGACCGGACGCAGCAGACCGCTGTCACCGACAATTCCCTCGAAAATACTTTCCAGTATCGAACCGGAACCGCGAATCATCGACGATGCGTCAATAATCACATCATCCACCCTCGCGCTTCCAAAGGTTTTTAATCCGGATAAGGTAACAAAGCCAGGAGGAAAAATATCTGAAGCATCCATGACAGCTCCATTGAGCAGGCTGTATCTAGTAATCGCCTTTTCGCTGATGATCACACCGCCTGCCCGTTCCATAAAACGCGAAATCCTGCGGCAGGGATAGCTGAACAGATACATCGTCACAATCGGCGAAAACAGACAGACCACACTCGTCATCAGCGAAGCCGCTCCGGCAATGCTCCATCCAAACAGCAGCGCAAATCCCATCACCAGTATTCCGCTCAGCAGTCCAATCACCGAAAAGTTTCTGGACAGCCGGTCACTGTCGTCTTCCGACAACGACAGTTTCATAAAGTCTGAAACCGATTCCGTCCGCCGGTTGACTGCCACAAACGCCGGTCCATCCACTACCCCACGGGTCATTTCTGTCGCCAGACGGCTGTCGCGGATGACGTGCAGATAATACTTATTTCCGCCGGTATGCAGAAAACGGAGATTGCGCAGTGCCGTCGAAGCGACCATCCACCTGCTCAGGTAAGCTGATGACAACAAAAATAACCCGACCGGCAGATAACAGAATGCTTCTTTTTGAACCAGCGCATCAGGATGGAACGCCAGCAGGACCGTCTGCGCCATCGTCACCAGATAGACGAGCGCCGGCATAATATCCCGGCTGGCACGGAAACGGAATACCGATCCGATACCGCCTGCAATGACGCTGAATCCGCATACACCAGCCACCAGCCCCAGCGCAGCCGAACTCCACATCAAAACCGCACTTCCGACCAGTTCGCCCATCACACTGGTCAGGCTGACCAGCACCAGTACCGCTATGGCAAAAAAACCAACCAGCAGCCCCATCCCAATGGAGGTTCCCGCCAGATCGCGTAATGCCCTTCGCCAGGAACTGATCTCAGCTGCCGAATTCAACCTCTGAAGCTTTTTAAACGCCGGCGATATCCCGGCTGCCGTCTCGGAAGAAGATACTTCCCGGACACGGTAGATATTTTCCTTTTCATCCGACGCAGCCTTCTGTTCCTCCCGCTGCTGCATCCTGCGCAGCTGGCGCTGACGGTCTTCCTGCTGCTGCTGACGCTTCAGCTTGCGTATTTCCGAACGACTCAGTTCCGGTGCAGGTTCATTTTCTGCCGCCTCTACACGGCTGAGCAGCTGCTGCGCCTGCTGCTGGCGGAGTTTTTCACGTTCTTCCTTATTGTGCTTTTCAGATTTGGGCGACGGAAGCGGATCATCCGCACCGATCGACCGGGTCAGGTCTTCTTCCGACCGCTCTACGGCTGTTTCATCGGAAGACTGCTCCGACCGAATCTGCTCCAGATCAATATCAAAGTCCTGCTGTTCCGCCTCGGACGTCCCGGCAGACGGTACCGCCATATCCACCCTCTCTGACGCCGTCTCCGGCAAAGAAGGCTGCTTGTTATCCTCGGGCTGCATATCAGCAGGTTGTGCCTGAATCCGAAGGGTCATTCCTTCCAGCTGATCAGCAAGGCTGCCTTCCTGATGATTGGAAGACGCCGGACGTGTCACCCGTCGAAGGGCAGCACCACCCTGAAGTTTTTCTTCACGCTGGGTCGGAAAAGTCGAAACAAACCGGCGGGTTTTTCCTTCAGACAGCACCAGTTTTTCACGTCGTGAAACCGGCACAGCCTGTTTACTGTCCACATGTCCAAGCTTCGCCAGTTCCTGCGGAGTGACACGGACCAGCGGCGTAAACTGACCGGTAGCTCCCGATACCGGCTGATCCGGCAGCGATGGGCTGATGCCCTGAGCAGCCGTCTTTACCGGTTCAGCACCGATATTTTGCTGCAATGCATCCTTTCTCGAATGTACAGCTGCCATCTCACCGGTTGCCGGTTCTTCTGGGAACTGCTGACCGCTTTCTTTTGAAACTTCTGAAAGCTGCCGAGTCGCTGGCGCTGCCTTCTCCTTCTTTTTATAGAAAGAAAAAAGCCCTGGTTTGGCAGCCGGTTCACCAGGCTGTTTATCATGGTTCTTTTTTTTCCGGGAAGCTGTCTTTTGCTGCAAAACATCTGATTTGACCTGCTGCCGGACTGATGTTTTGCGGTGACTGTCCGGGCGGCTACTGAGCGTCTCAGGCTGAGACGGATAGCTGGTATCCGCTTCCGGACGCTCGACATTTTCGTGAGACCCAGAAGTTTTTTCCGGCTGCCCGATCAGCTCACGGACTGCCATCAGCGTTTCTGTTACCGATGGGGTATGTACTCCCGTTGGGGACGGCACAGCTTCTTGCAGCAAATCCGGTTCAGAAGGCGGCAGTTCATCCGACGGAGCGAAAGAGATTCCGGAAAGCTCCCGCAAAATATCCTCAACACTCTGGCTCACCCGGTATCCCCTCCTTTTCCCTGTCTGTCAGACAAGGATTATTTTTTCGGCTGAACAGCCGCGATACCCAGCCGCTGTCTTGCCACTTCATACATAATAATTCCACCGGCAACCGATGCATTCAAAGAGGTGATCTCGCCCTGCATCGGCAAGCTGACCATAACATCACATTTTTCCCGAAGCAGACGGCTGATTCCCTTACCTTCAGAGCCAACAATCAATGCGACACCACCGGAAAAATCCGTCTGACACCAGTTCTGCCCATCCATATCGGCACCGTATACCCATATGCCCTGCTGTTTCAGTTCATCCACCGTAGAAGCAAGATTTGCGACCCGTGCAACCGGCAGATGTGCAGCAGCACCCGCAGAAGTTTTAAAGACAGCAGGCGTCAGCCCGACGTTACGCCGCTTGGGGATAATGACGCCATCCGCACCGGCTGTTTCCGCGGTACGAATCAGGGCGCCAAGGTTATGGGGATCTTCCACTTCATCGGCAATGATAATAAAAGGACTGTGTCCTGCCTCGGCAGCTCTTTGAAGGATATCCTCCACTTCAGCATATTCCACAGCGGATAGCGAAACGGCAGCGCCCTGATGCGGAACATCAGGTGACATTTCATCCAGTTTTTCCGGCGAAATCTCTTTAACCGGATAACCGCCTTCTTTAGCCATTGCAATAATTTTTCCGATACTTCCTCCGGTGGCACCACGGGCGATATATACGGTATCGACACGGCTGCCGTTTTTGAGCGTTTCCATAACGGCATTACGACCAGCAATCAGGTTATCAAATCCTTCCGAGCGTTCCTCGTGTACCCGATCGCCGGCAGGCGCGCGGTCATTTCTTTTACGGGAAAAAGAAGGCCTGGAATCCCCACCGCGGCGGGGCGATTTTGCATACGATTTCATAATTCAGATCCTTTCGGAAACCGCAGAAATGTTTATCCGCGGAACCATCATACTTTTTATCTGTACTTAAAAAGTATACCATACTCTTTCGCCAAAAACAACGTTTTTCTGTCGCAAAGATTACGTCAAACAGATTTTTCTCCGAGAACTGCTGAAATTTTTAATCGACAGGCAATTTTTGTAAAAAACAAAAAACAAGGTATTTTCAGGCTGTCGATAAAGTCAATCGTTCGTTCTCTTTTTCCGCTATTGCCGCTTGCTGCGGCAATGGCTACGTTTTATAGGGGGGAGTTGCGCGCTTACGCGCGCCCAGGGGCTGCGCCCCTGGACCTGCTTTCCGCCTTATGGTAAACTTTAGTTGAATTTTAGCGGTTTTAAAAATTCTCCAAAATACTTTTTCGACAAGCTCGTATTTTTTCAATTTTTTATTAAAGTGACAAAAATATCTGTGATAAGTTGTGCAATCCTATAAAATCGCTATTTTTCATGCTCATCTACTGGAAAAACGACAACGATTCAACTATAATATTTTTAAAGATAATTGCTGTATGGGGAGGCGCGAATTTTGAAATCTTTTATACAAAAATCGCTTGCGGTCTTTTGCTGCCTCCTGATGCTGAACAGCCATTTTTTTACAGTAAACGCCATCAGTTCAGAACCCTCGGGTGAAGAATCCTCAGCCTCGCTCGCCTCTGAGGTACAGGAAAATATCACCCTAACCATCAGTATTTTTGAAAACAGCGGTCGTGGCTGGATTCTCAATCCGATTCAGCTGAGTTGTCCTGAAGGAAGCGGTCTGGCAGAACTGATAGAGATACTCAAACGTTACGCATACCTTGAGGACGCTGTCATTGAAGACGGAAGGCTGCTTTCTCTTACCGATGATACCGGTACACTGTATGACGGCGGTCCTGATCAGCAAGACGAATGGCTGATCATTCTTAATGGGATCGAACAGGATCGTCTTCTGTACATGCAGGATTCCGACGGTGCGTATAAAGAATTTGCTTTTCAGGACGGTGATACCCTTCAGCTGGTCTTCAGCAGTACCAAAATGACTGACGCCGAAATGCAGACGGTATCCACTCCCAGCCACAGCCTTTCAACTGCCGATGACGTGCTCCCATGGGACGCAGAATATGACAATGCTCTGCGTGCCGGATGCGGATGGCTGAAGACCAATTCCGATTCAGCGCTTGCGCTGACCACCTTCGGTGCCATCGGATATAATGTCGATTACAAATACCTGACCCGTATTCTTCGCAGCATTTACCAGCAACAGTCTCCAACCGGGATTGAACTGGCACTGAATATCCTGTGTGTCAGTTTCTGCGGCATTTCAGCCGAGAATTTTTCCCAAAATCTGCTCGAACAGCTGATTTCTTTTCCTGACCTTGACCGTCTCGCAACGGTATGTGGGCTGCTTGCCTATGACTGCAACAGCTATGATGTTCCTTCCGATGCACTGAACTCCCGTGACGCTATGCTCAACGTCATTATGGCAGGGCAAAATGCGGATGGCGGTATTGCCAATATTCAGGGAGAAGAAAGCGACGTTTATCTGACAGCCCTTTCCCTGGCGGCTCTGGCACCCTACCGTGATGACCAGACAATCGGCACCTGTATCGACCGGGCGCTGGAATGGCTGGCAACACAGCAGGACAGCAATGGATTTTACCATTCCGGGTCCTACGAATCCTGTCTGGCGACCAGTGCGGTCATTCTGGCTTTGTCCAGCCTTTCCATTTCGCTTACCGATGAGCGGTTTTGTTCAAATGGTCACAATCTGATGGATGCGCTGATGCAGTTTAATGTAGAAAACTCAGGTTTTTCCGAACAGCTGGATGAATCACCATCTGTCACTGCGACTGAGCTTGCGCTGCTGGCGATCTATTCACAGAAAAACGGACGAAACCCGCTCATTCTCCGATCTCCGGTTACTGGAAGCGGCTCGATTGATTTTTCCGAATCTTCGGAAGCAACTGAACAGGAAAGTTCGGTACCATCCACCACGGACGACAGTACCCGCAGCCAGATTCATACCGGATTGATTGGCGGTATCAGTGGTGTTTCCGTCGGTATTGTCATTATGCTGGCAGTTTTACTGCATCTGAAAAACAAATATAAATCTGACTGAGATCACCTCCTCTTTCTGCATCGCAAATAATGCCGCCCGATCAACTCCTTGCACGACTGGATGTTCAACGGGCGGTTTTTGTTTTCGGAGTCCCTGTCCCAAAATATCAGTTGAAAGGATGATACTTGATGAATGCACAGCAAATTCTGCGAGCAATTGGGAATGGAGAACTGAACCAGACACTGGTCCAACTGTACGGAGCCGATGGGACCGTCAATGCCGCCAAACGATGTCAGGACGCAATAAGCGGATTTGTCGACCGTTTTGGAGACAGGGAACAGCTGCACCTGTTTTCCTCGCCCGGACGGGTGGAACTGATCGGCAACCATACCGACCATAATCATGGCTGTGTCATGGCAGGAGCGATCAACATGGACATTCTGGCAGTTGCCTGTCCAACTGACGACAACATCATCCGGGTCAAATCGATTGGGCACAAGCAGGATGATATCGACCTGTCCGACCTTTCACCGCAGTCGGAAGAATCCACCCATTCCGCTTCATTGATCCGCGGAATTGCATACGATTTTGTCCGCAAAGGAAGGAAGATCGGCGGATTTACCGCATATACCACTTCGGATGTTCCAAAGGGAAGCGGGCTTTCTTCATCAGCTGCATTCGAGATACTGATCGGAAGCATATTAAACCATTTTTATAATGAAGGCAAAATCCCTCCTGAACAAATTGCCATCACCGCCCAATTTGCGGAAAATGTCTACTTTGGAAAGCCCAGCGGGCTGATGGACCAGATGGCGTGTTCAGTTGGGAATATCGTCGGGATCGACTTTTGTGATCCACAGGAGCCTGTCATCCGGCCGCTCAGCCTTTCACCGGAAGAGGCAGGGCACCAGCTGGTAATTGTAAGTGCAGGTCATGGACATGCCGATCTGACGGATGAATATGCTGCCATCCCGGCAGAAATGAAAGCGGTCGCAGCTTTATTTGACGCTCCGGTACTGCGAGGCATCGGATATGACGAACTGATGGAAAAATCACAGCAGATCAGGGAGCAATGCGGCGATCGTGCCCTGCTCAGGGCAATCCACTTTGTGACTGAAAATCAGCGGGCGATTCTGGCGGCTGACGCAGTGGAAAAGAATGATTTTCCTGCTTTTTTGTCACTGCTCAACGCCTCGGGAGACAGCTCCCTCCTCTGCCTGCAAAATATCAGCCCGGCTTCTGAACCCGCCAGCCAGGGAATCGCGCTTGCCCTTGCAGCCGCCAAGCAACTGCTGGGCGGTACAGGTGCCTGCCGGGTTCATGGCGGCGGATTTGGCGGAACCATGCTGGCTATTGTTCCATCCGACCGGATAGAAAGCTTTATCTGCCGGATGGAGCAGCTATTTGGTGACGGCTGCTGCCACTGCCTGACCTTCCGTCAGGGCGCGGCAAATATCCTCTGATATTCAAAAAAATAACAGCCCTGCATGCAGCCATCAAGACTGCCGCAGGGCTGTTTTCAATCAATTATCCGGAAAATTCATCAGCCGGCACTGGTTTCGGATTCAGAAACCTCATCCTCTGCTGCATCCACAGAACTATCAGCCGCACCTTCTGTTTCAGAAGCGCTCTCATCCTCAGCCGCAGCATCAGATTCTTCAGAAGCCTCATCAGAAACCGCTTCAGATTCTTCCGCCTGAGAAACTTCCTCAGAAGAAGTTTCCTCCTCGCCCGACGCTTCTTCAGAAGAGGAAGTCTCGGAGGAGCTGCTGTCACTTACAGATGTACTGCTGGAAGAAGTGCTGCTGGTATCAGAATCATTGCCGGTGCAGCTCGTCAGTGCGAGCGCAGCGACCGATACAGCTGCCAGAAGAGCAATCGATAATACTCTCATCTTTTTCATTTTCCATTTTCCTTTCCATAAAGGTGTTCATCAGTCAAAATGTCTTCTTGACTACAACGACATCAGAAAACCAACTTCCTGTATCGTCATGCCATCAGTATACTTGACATTCATGAAAAGAAAATGTAAAAATTAAGTTGAGCAGATGATATTTTATAAAAAAGAGTATGACATAGACAAATCAATCGATCAATTGTTTGTTTCGACAAACAAATTCCACAAATGTTGTTTAACCTTACGATAAAAAATCAGGTTAAATTTTTACCAATTTTTTCGTCAAAATTCAACTCTGCTGCTGCCCGTCCTGAATTGCCTGCACATCATTCTCCTGCTCATAGGTCCCCATCATCTTTTGACAGGCAGTATCAAACGCAGCCGCCGCGATTTCCAGCTCTTCTGCCGACTGTTTGCAGCGGTCATCCAAAACCATCAGGGCAATATACCCGCCCCGGCTCCAGACCTTTGAAGCAGTACCATCCATACTGTTGACCAGCAGCCTGCGCGCAACATTCAGCTGAATCAGCAGGTCATTCAAGCTTCCTTCCTTTGCCTTGAGGACCAGATAAACCATTCCGCCGTCTTCGCTCATCAGCCCACTTGCTTCCTCAATCAGTTCCCGGTCTAGGCAGAGGGTGCTCTGCAAATATCCGCCGGTCACTGCGACTGTCGGAACCGGACGTTTCTCACACGCTGCCGCGACAGCTTCAGCCATCAGCCGGGCAGACTGCTGTGCAAAGGTTTCTGTCGGCTCAGGGTCAGACTCTTCAGCGTCGATATCGGTACTGTTATCCGGAATATCCGGTGTAATTTCCTCAATTTCCTCTTGGGTCGCTTCACCGGACACCCACCAGACACCGTTGATATCAAACGAATATTCCACATCACCGATGGCAAGAGTGCAGTCAGTTGCCATTGAGCCATCGGGCATCAGGTAGTACCATTTGCCATTGTCCAACAACCAGCCGCGTTTCATAACACCGTCAGGCGTCAGGTAATACCATTTGCTGTCTCTATACAGCCAGCCGGTTTTCAGCGCGCCGTTGTCATAGAAATAGTACCAGGTCTGATCGATCAGCTGCCATCCAGTCACCATGTAACCGGCGCCATCAAAATAGTACCACAGCCCGTTTACACATGCCCAGTTTTCAATAACAGCCGAACCGTCCGCCTGAAAATAATACCAGATATCCGAATCTGGAAGCTGGTACCATCCGGTTGTCATGATGCCATTTTCATCAAAGTTATACCAATGCCCATCGATATTGGCAAACCGGTTGACAACCGGGCTGCCATTACTTTCCAGATAACGCCAGCCATTTTCAGTTTCATTCCAATATCCGCCCGCAGCCGAAACGCCAGTCGTTCCGATTCCAACCGCAAGGGTAACAGCCAATACAGTCGCAGTAAATCGTCTGCACAGCAAACTGAATCTCTTCATTTTTATGCTTCTCCTTATATCTTATCCTATCCAGGAAATTACCAGTAACTTCCTAACTTATTTATTATACCATATTTCGGTAAAATCAGACAAGCATAGTCAAACAGTATATATCCGATATAAGGAGAAAAATCAAACGCATATTTTAAAAAACTTATTACATTTCACTTCCTGCCAGACAGAAATATAACAGCGGTCAACATGATCGAACCGGATGGCGGATGATTGTCTTAAGGTTTTCTGGATGGCAGCGCCGTACATCACTCAGATAAATTTCATGATGATACCTGCCCGGCGAAAAATCAGATACAAGGCCCTGCTGCTGCATAAAAAGCTGCATCTTCTGTAAAGTTTCCGGCTCATTGTCATATGGACCGATATGCATACATTGTACACAGCGTCCCTCCTGCCAGGTCAAAAATCCCACGGCAGAAAAATCCAGCTTCTTTTTATCCGCTGCCTCTGCAACTGCCCAGTCGAATACTTCCCGTGTCACAAACTCCGGCAGACGAATCAACGAAATCCACTGAAAATCTTCTTTTCGGCTATAATCCACTCCGCAGATTCCATCCTGCCACCATAGACCTTCGAGCGGTGGTACTACATAATCAAAATAACCATCAATCGAATGACTGCCCAGTTTACTCATCTTAATAGTATAAGCGACTCCATACAAAAGTCCGATTGCCTGTTTATAGGTGCCGTCCGGAAGATTTGGGTCACCCTTTCCGCGAACCGCCAGAAAATTCATTTCCGGAACCGTTACAATCTGCGGCTGACCAGACGGCAGATAAAATTCCTTATACGCCTTTTTATAATCAAACGCCATGTTATTCTCTCCCAAGGTTTTGTATCCGCTCATCAATCGATGCTTCAAACTGCTGCTCGGACATTGCCGGATCGCGCACCGACTTCCATATTTCACACGGCAGTTCACTGCACCCAGCACAGCTGACATACCGTTTTTTCTGCACAGAACAGGTATAAATCGGACAGGCTTTCCCATCCGGTACATGAAATACCTTTCCGCAGGATTCGTTGCATCCGGCGCACTGTTTGCCGTAAAATGAACATTTTTTACACTCTGTTCCGCAGCAGCTGATACCAAGTGCCGCCCGCTGTTGTTTCTTGCTCATGCTTCCGAGTACCAGTGCATAGGATTCATCCAGCATTTGTTTCAGCAGATCATCCGGAACCAGTCCATCCGGACGGACTGAATTCCAATGTACCTTATCCGAATAGTATCCAGGCAGGATATCCGGGTACTGACGACGCAGGAAATCCCCTTCTTCCGGTCTGAGTTTGAGGTTGATATAGTACGGCTTGCCATCCGAATCGAGACAGACTGCCGCAAACATCTTTTCGCCGATTTTGTACCGGATCCAGTTCCATACCGGCTGCAAATCCTTTGTAACACCTCTTTTTTTAAGCAAGTAATCGTCCAGCCACAAATAACGCACAATGACACATCCTTTCTACTGATAACGGTCGAGTATTTTTCTGACAGAATCCCGAAGTTTTTCCCGCAGCTGCAAAGGTTCCAGCAGTTCCACCTTTTCCCGAAAGCTGAGCAGCCAGGTCAGCAGGTTTTCCTCGTCGGTATAGTCGGCTTTGAAGAGCAGTCTGCCATCTGGCTGCTGCTCAAAACATTTGGGACCAAATTCTTCTACCAGACGCCATTTGCAGTCCGGGGCAAACAACGCTTTGACCCGGATACCGCCGGGAAAAATCCGTTCATTGCGCAGATCAGGCATTGGAACTTTCTTCGGCTCAAATGGCGCACCAAGCTGAATTTCTTCCATCCGGTTGAGTTTAAACATCCGGTAATCGTCTCTGGTGGTACAATATCCCCACACATACCAGCTGGACCATCGGAAAATCAGGTAGTACGGCTCTATCAGCCGCAGGCTTTCACCATTCGGCGAATAATAGACAAATGACAAAAAGGTATGATTATCCATCGCCATACGAATCTGCTCGATCTTCGGTGCAAGGGATTCTTTATACCAGGAAGACAGGTCAATCAGAATATTCCGGCTGCCGGACATCCAATCGGAACCGCCAACTGACAGTTTTTCCATCAGCTGTGCGACCCGGTTTGTACCGCTGACGCTGTCCAGACTTTGCAGTCCGGCAAGAATCGTCTGCATTTCACCGGATGTCAGCAGGGTACGGTCAATCCTGTATCCTTCCATAATCGAAATTCCACCGTTTTGTCCCTGTGCAGTGACAATCGGAATCCCAGCCCGGCAAAGATCTTCGATATCCCGGTTGATGGTACGCCGGGAGACCTCAAACCGCCTGGAAAGTTCCGGCGCAGTTACCCGCTCCTGCTGCAATAAAATCGAAAGTATCCCGATCAGCCGGTCAATTTTCATATTCGTCCTCCTTTTCCCTTTCTGTTTACAGTATACCGTATTAAACACGACAACAGGCTGTCATGTTCCGTTTTTTTATACTTATTATAGGAAAAGAAAAGCTTTCTTTCAAGCAGGGAAATTCCCCGTATACGGCATTGGATTTCCTTGACAGATATGGTATAATCTTCCTATACTAAATCAAAATATGTGGAAAGATGAGGAGAAAAAGATGCTGAAACGTTTTGCGCGGTATTATAAACCGCACATGAAGCTGTTTACACTGGACATGATCGCGGCATTTATCGTTGCCTGTGCCGACCTGTTCTACCCGCGGATTGCCCAGAATATCATTAATGACTATGTTCCCAATAAAAACCTGGGAATGCTGCTGGCATGGTCAGGTG
>CALWWT010000161.1 GCA_944385325.1 uncultured Clostridia bacterium
ATGCTCAGAAAAGAAAAAACTCCCGGGGACACATCGGCGCTGATCGCGCCTGTGCCCGGGAGTTGCCGGCATTATCAGAGTTCAATGATGCACCGTACATACGCATTGACAATGGTGGTATCTTCCAGCTTGTCAAATCGTTTGAAATGGGAGGAGTAGTTCTGATGGACATGCCCATGTACAAAATATTTGGGATGATACCGCTTGATTATCCGTTCAAAGACTTTGAATCCCTGGTGCGCCAGGTCTTCTCCGTCATTGACGCCCCTTGCCGGGGCATGGGCGACCAGAATGTCAAATCCATGGTGAAAGAGAATCGGCCAGAACAGTTTGCGTACCCGTTTGCACATTTCTTTTTCGGTATATTGGTTTTCGACATCCCGGCGGTAGCGCATCGAACCGCCCAGTCCGACGATACGGACACCCTTATAGATATACAGCTCGCCGTCGATCGAGATGCAGCCTTCCGGCGGTCTGGACTTGTATTTGGTATCATGGTTGCCGTGGACGTACAGTACCGGTATGGGCAGCAGTGTTGCAAGAAACGATAGATACCCGGCATCCAGATCGCCACAGGAAATGATCAGGTCGATTCCGTCAAATTTGCTTCGTTCGAAGTAGTCCCAGAGATACTCCGACTCTTCGTCGGCGAGTACAAGAATTTTCACGTCGTTATTTCCTTTCCGGCTGTTTCCGTAGTTTCTTTGCGTGTTTCTACACCCTGTTGGATGGTGACCGGAACGGCGTGTTCAAGCAGTTCGTTCGCTGTCGGGATACTGCCGATGACATTTTCTGCCAGCCAGTCCATGTTGACAATTTCTTCCGGCGTCAGGGTACGATGCGGATCACTTTGAACAATGCCGTTCTGGGAGTACAGGACTCCGCTGAATACGTCAAAATGTCCCGAACGGATCGCGTCCTTGAGCAGCTCAACCAGCCGTTTGGTACCGATCGGAATACGGGTCGAGTAGACAACGTCAACAACATCCGCCGAAAGCCCCCACCAGTAGTTGATTGCCTTGCTTTCTTTCTTATCCTCGTCATATTTCCAGGTACCGTCCATGACCGTCCGGATCAGCTTCTCATAAAAGGTACCCCAGTTGTACAGCGGCATGGCCTGGCTGATGGTATTGCCTTCCTCGTCCATCTGGATCAGACCGAAATCACGGTATCCCTTTTCCGGGATGACCATGTCGCGTCCGAGCATACAGTCGGGATGCAGCCGCAAAAGTTCCTCATCCAGATCAAAATCTTTGAGGGTGGACCACAACAGGTGCACCTTGATGCGCGGATTGATCATCTTGGCACCCAGCGCAAACGCGTTGATGCTGGCGATGGTACCGTAGATGGGATAGTCGGCAATATAGGCAATCTTGTCATTTTTTGACAGCGCGCCGGCAATCGCACCCATCAGGAATTTGGCTTCATGCATACGGGAATAGTAGGTCCGGATATAGCGATGGGTGGTATTAAGCGAACAGTTGAGGATTTTGACAGTTGGATGCGCAATTGCCGCCTTGACGCTTGCCTGAACAAAAACAGGTGAGGTGGTGAAGACAATGTCGGCACCCTTGGCGATCGCATCCTCCAGGATCTCATCGATATTTTCCTGGGTAGCGTTTTCGTAGGTAAAGGTATCGATCTCATTCTCAAAAACCGCACTGATATGGGTCCGTCCCAGCTCATGGGCATAGCTCCAGGCAGAGCTTTGCGGCGTACGCATATAGATAAATGCCACCTTGAGATGCTGGGTGGTGTTCAGCGGCAGCAGCCGGTCAAGCAGCGGTTTTTCATGCTGGCTCGGGTCAAGTTTCAGGTCGATTTCTTCCTGATAAGGCTTGGATTGCAGGACAAATTCTTCCCAGCAGGAGGTGGTCAGTGCCATGATCTCACTGCGGGTTTTCTCCTTAATGGAATCATAGCTGTACAAATCAAGGAACAGCAGCAAAGCGTCACCTGCCGTCAGAGACAGTTTGTCGCCGCCATTCTGAATAAACGCGTCTTCAAAACTGAAAAACACCGAGTTGAAGGTGAGTTTTTCTTCATTGGTCCAGACTTCTTCCGGTGTCTTACCGACAGCAGCCTGTAACTTTACAAAGCTGCCCAGCTTGCTGAAATAGATATAGTTGATGCCGGTCACCCGGTAAAAGTCCAGGAATTCATAATAGATTTTGTTTTCGAGTTCGTCTGTCCGTCTCGGGATCAGCCGGGTGACATTCCCAGGAATTGAGTAGGCACCATAATATTTCATAACGCTGACCCGCTTGTTGCCTTCCTGGATATAAAACCGGTTCATATACTCGTAAGCCTTGACCGGGTCGCGGAATCCTTCATTCTCCTGAATGGCGCTGAGGTTTTGCCATTTTGCGGCAAATTCTGTCGAACTGCCGAGGATGGGCATGAAATTCGCGGCAAAAGCGGTGCTGCGTCCGGCGGTTTTTGTGCCGACGATCTGACGCATAGGGATCTGAACAACGCCGAGGGGAACTTCGGCAAAGTTGGCGTTCTCAGGCAGGATTTCATCCAGCACCTCCAGGGTCGGCTGCTGGCCGTTGAGGAGGCGGGTCTGATATTCCTTTTTCCCGAGCTTATAGGCCTTATCGTATTCTTCCATTTTCATAATTAAGAACACTTCCTTACCTGACAATCTGAAAATCGGACGTATCTGTATTTATCGTCCGGTTTTATTATACCGGTATTTGCCCTTCCCGTCAAGCGCCGCGGCATGTTTCCCTGCTAAACCTGAAGAAGATTATGGCGGCTGACTGAGCGCGGTCTTGTTGGAAGGTGTGGATTGTGTTATACTGTTCAATAGTATAACCGTTCATGTGACCGGTATAAGGAGTGTATCTATATGTCAGAATGGAAAAAATGGATGGCAGAAAATGATGCTTATGCCGCTTCGGTGGCAGCTTTGCCGCACAACTGCCAGGCAAACCCTTATTTGACGGTCATCCCGGATGCGGATGACCCGCGTGTGCGTCACCTCTTTTATGATGCGCGGATTCCGGGTGCCTCTGCCTGGATGCATCTGATCATCGGAAGCGAGCGGGCACTGCTGATTGATACCGGGATGGGCGCCGGTGATCTCAAAGGCGCGGTTCAGGCACTGACTGATAAACCGATTGATGTTGTTGTCACCCATTTCCATGGGGACCATACCGGCGGAAACGGTCAGTTTGCGCGTGTCTATTGCCCGGAAGAAGACGTACCGTACCTTAAACAGCAGATGGCAGATCCGGAACACCGGATGCGTCCGCTCTGTGATGAGAAGGACCTGGTGCCCATCAGTGATCAGACAGAGGTCATTCCGGTTGCAGACGGATATTGTTTTCAGCTTGGCGACGGCGAAACGGTGGAGATGATCCATACTCCTGGGCATACGCCGGGCGGCTGTATGCTGCTGGATCATAAAAGCGGCATCCTCTACAGCGGCGATGCGGTTCTTTCTACGCCGACGCTTGTTATTGACCGTTTTCCGAACACCTGGTTCCCGGAGCTGATGACCGTGACCGCCTTTCGGGATGCGCTGATCAAAAATATGCCGCGGTTTGAGCATGTGACAAAGCTCTGCCCTGGGCATGGCAAATTGGGGATTGATAAGGGATATCTTGCCGAAATGATCGACTGTCTGGGGCAGATCATCCAGCACCCGGAACAGCATGAAACTTATGATTATGTTGACGATCCCGGACAGCGCCAGATCATGTGTGCCGGTCGCGCAATGGTTGTTTACAGTGATTCCCGTATCCGGTAAACCTTTGGATCATATCCTGCCTGATTGCATTCCTGTTTTTTCCATGCTATACTGTTGAAGACAGGCGAATAGCTGTCGAAAAGGAGAATGAGAGTATTATGGCAGGATATTGTAATGTGCCGGTCGGTCGTGAAGGGATTTCCGCCCGGATACAGCTGTTTTACCGTGGGAAACTGCTGGATGAACAGCGGTTGATCGTCACCGGTAAACCGGATATGTGGGCAGTGTTTTCACTGCCGGACGGTAATCCGGAAGATTTTTCGGTAGGGTTTATTGAATGTGAGCCGGAGCAGGTACCACGGCTGATGGAACTGGTCCAGTTTTCTGATATGCCTGCCGACGCCCGGACAGCGTATACTGAACCAATGCGTCCTGCGGCGCACTTTGCACCGCGGCGCGGTTTTCATAATGATCCAAACGGTTTGTTATATTATAACGGCGTTTACCACATGTTTTATCAGCTTAATCCTTATGGTCTGAACCACGCCAATACCCATTGGGGATGGGCGGTCAGTCCGGATCTGCTGCATTGGACCGAGCGTCAGCCGCCGCTTTGCCCCAGCGATGAAGACGGCAATATCTTTTCGGGCTGCGGTGTTGTGGACTGGAACAATACCTCCGGGCTTCAGACAGGGGAGCATCCGCCAATTTTTCTGTTCTATACCGCGACACGGGTGCGCTTCCTGCCTCGCATAGGCTTTGATGAGGACGGCAAACCCATCTTTCCGGAAGGCTGGAAGCGACCGGAGGCAGCACAGTGTGCTGCTGTCAGCCTGGACGGCGGTGAAAGCTTTCAGAAATGGGGCTGCGTTGTGGACAGCATCGTCGGGCTCAACCGTGATCCGAAGGTTCGTTGGGCGGAAGATGCGGGATGCTGGGTAATGGCGCTGTTTCTGGAAGAAAATGATTATATGCTGCTGTATTCGGACGACCTGCTCCACTGGGAAAAAGGCGAGCGGATGACCCTGCCGGATACTGCCGAATGTCCCGATCTGTTTGAACTGTTTGTCGATGGAGATCCGGAACAGGCAAAATGGGTGTTGTTCGGATCTCCGGAAAATTATCTGCTGGGACACTTTGAGGGACGCAGGTTTGTCGCTGAAACGCCGCTGATTAAGGGCGCTTCCCAGGTCGGAGACACCGTCAAGATCTTTACCAATGCCGCGACCTATGCGCCGCAGACCTTTTTCGGGCTGCAAAGAGGTGAAGAAATCCAGATTTCCTGGATTCCGACCGTTTTTCCCGGCACGCCTTTTGCCAGCTGCATGAGTTTCCCGTGGAAGCTTTCGCTGGTCACCACGCCGGACGGTATTCGGCTGAAAGCCGACCCGATCGATGCGGTACAATCCCTGCGGACTGAATCGGTCAGGCTCTCGGAAAAGAAACTGGCACGGTTTGGCGGAAAAGCACTTGATCTGGAAATCACGCTGCATTTCGATCAGCCCAACGGCAGGGCTATGTTCTCACTCCGCGGTGTACCTGTCCTGGTGCAGGAGGGTGGTCGGGAACTGGTTTTCCCGACCGGTATCTATCGGCTGCCTGAACCGGTGAATGGAGAGGTTGCCATGCGGATTCTGGTTGATCAGGGCAGTGTTGAGCTGTTCTGCGGCGTCTTCCACTGCGGTTTGAACAGTCCGCTTGACCCGGGCAAACTTGGACTGGAAATGCTCTGTATGCAGGGCTGTACCGCCGAAGGAACCCTTTGGAAACTGCGTTCAATCTATGGAAATGCCGAATAAGGCATCTGGTCTTGAATAAAATGAAAGAACCGTACTGTCCGGATTTTTCCGAACGGTACGGTTTTCATTTACAGTATTATTCATACATCGCGTCCGAGTCAAATACACGGTTGCGCGAAACGATCGCTCCGCCGCGCATACACGAGGTAATCTCCTCCTGACCGGACAGCCGGATATCAGGTATGACGCTGACCGATGGCGCGACATATGATTGTACATAGCGTTTCAGCGTTTGCAGGAAATATTCTCCTGCACCGGAATAATCGCCCTGAATAATAATAATATCCGGGTCAGCCAGAAACAGCAGCTGCCGCAGCGACACCGCAAACCATCTTGCCGAATACCGCATCACAGCCTGTGCCAATTCATCGCCGGCTTCAGCTGCCATAAAAATATCCTTCAGTTCCGGTTCCCGTCCCAGTCCCGAAAGGGAAGAGGACATGTACAGTGCTGGATTGCTGCCAATTTCGGTCATCAGCCGGTCATTGCAGACCAGCGCTCCCAGGCTGTCACCGCCAAGCGAGGTATCCGAATCAGGATGTGACGTAAAATTGAGCGGGATGCCGCTGATCTCACCCAGTACACAGCGTTTGCCCTGGATCACCACACCATTCCGGATGACAGCTGCCATCGAACCGCGTCTGTTGGTATACAGTAACGCCGAGTGATCTGCGACCGCCGGGTTCTGCTCTGCTTCACACAAAAGCATCGACCGCACCGGGTTGCAGCAGAACACAGGAATACCGGATAGTGCTTCCGAAAGCATACTGCCCAGCGGGACCTGACCGTTCCAGCCGCCCATCCCGCTGGAAAAGACGGTTCCGGTGTGGATATCCACTACACCGTGAATCGAACAGGTCACGCTTTTAAGTAAAGACAGCGCTTTTCCGCAGTTTTGAAGCATCCGCTGTATCAATCGCGCACTGCCGGCGGTCACTTCCTCCGGTGTATAAACCGTCAGAGGTTCCTCATCACGTTCCAGCAGCGTAAGACCGATGGTGTACAGCGCACCGCACAGATGGTCCTTAAAGCAATAGATGCTGCCGATCATGCCCCAGTTTTCATCCAGCATGAACATATCCGGCTTTTTGCCGCCTTCACTGGTGGAACTTCCCTTTCCGGCATCGGCGGCAATTCCTTTCAGAAGAAAAAAGTCCATGCATTTTTTGATGGTGTTGCGGGAAAGGTTACAGCTTTCAGCCAGTTGTCCCAGTGAAACTCTGCCGCTCCGCCGCAGCAGCTCCAAGACAATACGCCGGTTATTTATCTTAATGTCACGCGGTTTTTCTCCCGCAATCTGTTCAGGTGGTGACAAAGCCATCCTGGTTCCCCCTTTTATCTCTGAAAATCCCGGTTATACGGTGGTAACCAGCAGTTTGCCCCTGCCTTTAATGGTGTATACACCAGCGCCTGCCGGGATAAAATAGCTTTCACCCGCTTTTGCTTCCACCAGCTGACCTTCGTTTTCGATCGTCATGCTGCCCTCGGTCACCGTCAGGCAGTGGAAGGAGAGTTCAGAAGCATTTCCAGTATACTCGCTGTGCAGTTCGACCGCAAATACTGTAAAGTAATGGCAGCTTCCAAGCAGAGTGCGGATATACCCGTTGTGCGGTTCGGGATGACCGATCGGACCCATTCTGGATGGGCGCTCAAACCGCAGTACATCCAGCGCCTTGTCAAGGTGCAATTCGCGTGGATTGCCGTCTTTGCCGATGCGTCCATAGTCGTACAGACGATAGGTCAGGTTGGAATTCTGCTGGATCTCAGCAATGACAATGCCTTTTCCGATCGCATGCAGCGTGCCGGCATTGATCCAGAAAACGTCGCCTTTATGAACTGGCACATGGTTGCAGAGCGCCGGCAGGGTATTGTCAAGAGCAGCATTTCTGACCTCTTCGGCTGTGACCTCGCGGTCAAAACCGTACAGCAATTCCGCGCCTTCCTCACAGTCTACGATGTACCACATTTCGGTCTTTCCGACCGAACCTTCTACCTGCATGGCGTACCGGTCGTCCGGATGTACCTGCACCGAGAGGTTGTCACGGGCATCGATCAGCTTGATCATGACCGGAAAGTTCGGGAAGGCAGCCGGACGGGTGCCCAGCACTTCGGACTTGCCGCGGATGCGGATAAATTCGGTCAGCGGAACGGGCTTGGAAGCATCCATTCCGGCAAGCCCGATAGAACAGACACCGTCTTTATGACAGGAAAGTTCCCAGCTTTCGGCGACCTTTTCCAGATCGGATTTTTTGCCGTATTCATCCCGCAGACGGGTCCCGCCCCAGAGATAATCCTTGAATACAGGGTAGAGTGAGTAGATCATAACGTACTACTCCTTTCTGCATGATCATAATTATGCTTCACATGCTTTTGCGAGTGTTTTTGCGTTCTCAATGTTCAAAGCGGTCACGTCTGAAAGGGTACGTTTGACCAGCCCCGCCAGCGTTTTTCCGGGTCCAAGCTCAAGATAGCGGGTATATCCTGCCGCCTGGAGCGCTGCCAGTTCGTCGGTAAAGCGGACAGGTGAAACAATGTGACGCGACAGGTATCCCGGCATATCCGAAAAATCTTCCAATAGACCACCGGTCAGGTTGGAGTAAAATTCCAGCTGAGGTTTATGGAAAGTGAACTGTTTTGCCGCCTCGTAAAATTCATCCGCTGCCGGCTGCATCAGTTTGGAATGGAAAGCAGCGGCAACCTTGAGCGCAACCGCCTTTTTGCCCATCGATACAAACTTCTCACACGCTGCCGCAACCGCGTCCGATTCACCTGCAATGACCGTCTGGGCAGTCGAGTTGTAGTTGACCGGCAGTACATAGCCCGGGATTTCTTCACAGACTGCCGCAATTTCCGAGGCAGGCAGCCCCATGATCGCTGCCATTGCTCCGCCGCCGTTTTCAGCGCATCTTCCCATGGCTGCCGCACGATGGGCGATCAGCTTGAAGCCGTCTTCCATCGACAGCATCCCGGATGCGACCATTGCAGCGTATTCACCGAGCGAATGACCGGCAACGGCTCCGGCGTCAATGCCGCGCTCTTTTACGCAGGCGAGCGCTGCCAGAGAAGTTGCCATAATGGCAGGCTGCGCGACGGTAGTCGCCGCCAGCTGTTCAGGCGTGCCGTTTGCACAGATGTCCAAAAGGTCAAAATGCAGCATCTCGGATGCACAGTCAAATACTTTTGCAGCGTCAGCAGATTCACGGACCAGTTCAACAGCCATGCCGGGAGCCTGGCTGCCCTGTCCGGAAAACAGGAAAACAGTTTTCATTTTTTATGGTTCCTTTCTTGACTACCCTGTCGGTTAAAACCCAGAGTAAAAAAATGACCCGCGGTCAACTGAATCCATCCTGTGAAGGAAATGTAAAATATTTGCCGCGGTACTTTTTTTATTGCCAAAAATATGGCAAAATGGAAGTCCTGCGGACGGATTTCGGTTGACAATCCGGGCGTAAAAATATACAATAATGAAGTACAGTTTCACTATACCAAAATTCCGGAAATTTTTCAAGTTTTAATTCGTAACTTTCGTATATTTCTTTTTCCGGATTTTGATACCACAGAAAGGAAGCGCCCTGCGCGCGGTTTGAGCTGAAATGGGATTGAAAATACTCGGAACCGGCAGTTATCTGCCTGAGACTGTCGTGACAAACGACGACTTTGCAAAGATTGTTGAGACTTCTGATGAATGGATTGTCAAGCGTACCGGCATGAAGGAGCGCCGGATTACCGAGCAGCCCACCTGGGTGATGGCAAGACATGCTGCTGAGGCGGCAATCGCTGATGCCGGGCTCTCCCCGGAAGAGATCGATCTGATCCTCTGCACCACCGTAACCAGCGATTATATCACGCCTTCGATGGCATGCGTTATTCAGGGTGCGATCGGCGCGGTAAATGCCGTGGCGCTGGATATCAACGCCGCCTGTGCCGCGTTTGTCTACGCGCTGGATATGGCGCATATGTACTTACAGCATGGATACCGTCATGTGCTGATTGTTTCGGCTGAGGGACTTTCCAAGATCACCGATTATACCGACCGCTCCACCTGCGTCCTGTTCGGCGACGCCGCGGGTGCATGTGTGGTTGGATGGAGCGATAAGGGCTTTGCCGCTTCGCTTGGTTCGGATGGAACCGGCGCCAATACCCTGTTTGCACGCCGTCCGCTGAATGATGTGCCGTTTGTCGAGCAGGTTGACCCGCAGTCGGTCGACGGTTTCCCGGATGTTGGACGGGCTGGCGTTTTGTATATGAACGGACGGGAAGTGTACAAGTTCGCGGTTTCGGCAATGAGCCGTGCTTTGAAGGAAGCATGTGAGAAATTCGGTACGACTCCCGAACAGCTTGACCTGATCGTTCCGCATCAGGCAAATCTGCGGATCATCCAGTCGGCTGCAAAGGAACTCGGACTGCCGCTTGAACGGTTTTATACCAATATCGAGCGGTACGGCAACACCTCTTCCGCCTGTATCCCGGTGGGACTGGCTGAACTTGGGGCTGCCGGTGAGCTGAAACCCGGACGTAAGGTCGGTCTGGTCGGATTCGGCGCCGGACTTGTTTACGGCGGCTGTGTCTTTGAACTGTAAATAATGGACGGCAGAATCGTTTTTCTGCCTGAGAGACGGATGGAAACAATTCCTGCCCGGGATGCCGGGCATTGAAAAGGAAGGTATTGAGTATGAAAACGAGAATTACTGAGCTTTTGGGCATCCAGTACCCTATTTTCCAGGGCGGTATGGCATGGGTCGCAGAGGCAAACCTTGCCGCGGCTGTCTCCAATGCCGGCGGTTTGGGCATTATTGCGGGCGGCAGTGCGCCCGGTGAGGTTATCCGCAGTGAGATCAGAAAATGCCGCGAAATGACCGATAAACCGTTTGGCGTCAACATCATGCTGATGAGCCCTAACGCGGAAGACCTTGCCCGCATCGTTGTTGAAGAGGGCGTCAAGGTCGTCACCACCGGCGCCGGCAACCCTGGCAAATACATGGAGCAGTGGAAAGCTGCCGGCATCGTCGTTATTCCGGTCATCCCTTCGGTTGCGCTGGCAAAGAGAATGGAACGAGCAGGCGCTGACGCAGTTATCGCGGAAGGCATGGAGTCTGGCGGACATATTGGTCAGATCACGACCATGTGTCTGGTTCCTCAGGTTGTCGACGCGGTCAGCATTCCGGTTATCGCTGCCGGTGGTATCGCGGACGGCAGAGGACTTGCAGCTGCGATGATGATGGGCGCTGAAGGCGTTCAGTGCGGAACCGTCTTCCTGGCTTCTCCCGAATGCCAGATCCACCCCAACTATAAGGAAATGGTCCTGGGTGCAAAGGATACCGATTCTGCCATCACCGGTGGTATCTGTGTCGGCGGTGCACCCTGCCGTCAGGTCAAGAACCGCTATACCCGTAAGGTTGTCGAGGCAGAACGTGCCGGCAAGCCGTTCGCTGAGATTGAAGAACTGACCATCGGTTCCCTGCGCCGTGCGGTTCAGGAAGGCGACAAGGAAAACGGTTCGTTCATGTGCGGTCAGATCGGCGGCATGGTCAATGAGATCCGTCCCTGTGCCGAGATCATTCAATCGATGTTTGACGGAGCTGAAAAGCTGCTGAAAAACCGCTATACCGAACTTTATTGATATCTACTGAAAGGAAATAAGATCATGGCAAAAACTGCACTGATTACCGGCGCATCCCAGGGGATCGGCGCCTGCATCGCAAAAACTCTTGCCGCAGAAGGCTTTAACATCGCAATCGACTGCTACTCTGAGCGGGAAGTGGAAAACGGCGGCGAGGCTGTCGCTGCTGCCTGCCGGGAACTGGGCGTCGAAGCGGAATGCTTTGTTGCGGACGTTTCCAATTTTGAAGCCTGCGGCGAACTGGTCAAGGCAGTCAAAGCGCGTTTTGGCAGCATCGACGCACTGGTCAACAATGCCGGTATCACCAAAGACGGCCTGATGGTTAGAATGACCGAAGCACAGTTTGACGCAGTCATCAACGTCAACCTTAAGGGCAGCTTCAATATGCTGCGTCATGTAGGCGCTGTCATGATGCGTCAGCGCAGCGGACGTATCGTCAATATTTCTTCTGTTGCAGGCGTTTACGGCAACGCCGGCCAGATCAACTACTCTGCTTCCAAAGCAGGCGTTATCGGCATGACCAAGACGGTCGCAAAGGAACTCGGTTCCCGCGGCGTTACCTGCAATGCGGTCGCACCCGGTTTTGTCCGCACGCCGATGACCGATGTGCTGGAAGACGATTACAAGGCGGAGATCCTCAAACAGATTTCGCTCGGCCGTCTGGGTGAACCGGAAGATATCGCCAATGCGGTCGCCTTCCTGGTTTCGGATAAGGCTTCGTATATCACCGGTCAGGTGCTTGTCGTTTCCGGCGGCATGGTCATGTAATGGAAAGGGACTGTAAGAGTATGAGAAGAGTGGTAATCACCGGAGCGGGCGTCATCAGCCCGGTCGGCAACACGGTCGAAAGCTTCTGGGAACGGATCGTTTCGGGTAAGCACGGTATTGCGCCGATCACTGGTATCGATAATCAGACCGCTATTAAGGTCGCGGCTCAGGTCCGTGATTTTGACCCCACCCAGTGGATCGACAAAAAGGAAGCAAAACGGATGGATCGTTACTGCCAGTTTGCGCTGGCGGCTGCGATGGATGCGCTCAAAGACTGCGGAAGCGACCTGAAAGACCTGGACCCTTACCGTGTCGGCGTGATCGTCGGCAGCGGTATCGGCGGCATGGAGACCTTTGAGGCCTCTTATGGCAACTACCTCCAGAAAGGCCCCAAGCGTGTCTCGGTTTTCTTCATCCCGATGATGATCTCCAACATGGCTGCCGGCAATATCTCGATCAAGACCGGCTTCAAAGGGGTCAACTACGCGCCGGTGACTGCATGTGCGACTTCTTCCCATGCGGTCGGCGAAGCATTCCATAACATCAAGAACGGCTATCTCGACGCCTGCATCACCGGCGGCGCAGAAGCTGCAATTACGCCTCTGGCGCTGGCTGGATTTGCCAACATGGGCGCTCTGACCGAGGCAGAAGACCCCGACCGCGCTTCCATTCCGTTTGACGCCGAGAGAAGCGGCTTTGTCATGGCTGAGGGCAGCACCATCCTGGTACTGGAAGAACTGGAGCACGCAAAGGCACGCGGTGCGCATATCTATGCTGAGATTGTTGGCTACGGTGCTACCGGCGACGCTTACCATATCACCAGCCCGTCTCCTACCGGAGATGCTGCTGCAAGAGGTATGCAGCTGTCGTTTGAGGAAGCTGGACTGACGGCGGAAGATGTTGATTATATCAACGCACATGGTACTTCCACTCCTCTGAACGAGCGGTATGAAACCATCGCTATTAAGAAGGCTTTGGGTGAGGACAAGGCTGCTAGGACTCCTGTTTCTTCGACCAAATCGGTCACCGGGCATCTGCTGGGTGCAGCCGGTGCAACCGAAGCGCTGGTCTGCGCATTGGCTCTGGAAAATGGTATTATCCCGCCGACAGCCGGATATAAGGTCGCTGACCCGGAATGTGACCTCGACTGCGTTCCGAATGAGGCACGCAAGAGTGATATCCGTGTCGCGCTGAGCAACTCGCTCGGCTTTGGCGGACACAATGCGACCCTCTGCCTGAAAAAATACGAGGGCTGATAAGCTAAGTCTACGAAAACGGTTAGGAGTTATTGTATGTCTGATATGAAGCTTTCTCTGGATGAGGTGCGCGGTCTGATGGAGGCGTTTTCCTCTTCCGGACTTACCAGTTTTTCCCTTAAGGATGGGGATTTCGAGCTGAGCCTGTCCAATCAAAAGCCGGAACAGGTTTATGTCTGCCCGCCTTCGGCTGCTGCCGCTGTGCCGGCTCCCGCAGCTGCTGCGGCTGCACAGCCGGCCGCATCTGCCACCACGGAAGAAGAAATCTCCGGCAATGTCGTCAAATCTCCGATTGTCGGCACCTTCTACGCTTCTGCCGCACCGGATAAGCCGCCGTATGTTACTGTCGGCAAAACGGTCAGCGAAGGTGATGTACTGTTCATCATCGAGTCGATGAAGCTGATGAATGAGGTCACCAGCGAATTTAACGGAACTGTCGAAAAGATTCTGGTTCAGAACGGTCAGGCGGTCGAGTACGGTCAGCCGATTATGGTCATCCGCTGAACCTATTTTAACAGAAAGGTAGGGCTTTTATCATGGCTCTTCTCAATAAAGAACAGATCATGGAGATCATCCCGCACCGCGATCCTTTCCTGCTGATCGACGAAATTGTCGAACTGGAACCGGGTGTGCGCGCTGTTGGTAAAAAGTATCTGCGTCCGGATGAATTCTGGTTTGCCGGTCATTTCCCGCAGGAACCGGTTCAGCCGGGTGTTCTGACGATTGAAATGCTGGCACAGACAGGCGCTGTCTGCTCACTGTCTCTGCCGGAAAACAAAGGTCGGATCGCTTACTTTGGCGGTATCGACAAGGCTAAATTCCGCGGCAAGGCGGTTCCCGGCGATACACTGACGCTGGAAATCGAGGTTATCAAGGCTCGTGGTCCGGTTGCGGTATGCAAGGCGGTTGCGACGGTCGACGGACGCAAGATCGTGACAGCTGAGCTGACTTCGATGCTGGGCGACGCTCCGGCTGCCCAGACTGAAAAAGAATAAGACGTAAAGGAACGAGGATATGTTTAAAAAAGTCCTGATTGCAAACCGCGGCGAAATTGCGGTTCGGATTATCCGTGCCTGCCGTGAGCTGGGTGTGCGGACGGTCGCGGTCTTTTCAGAGGCTGACCGGGACGCCCTTCACGCAAAGATCGCGGATGAAGCGATCTGTATCGGTCCGGCGTCAACCGCTGAAAGTTACCTCAATATCAAAGCCATCCTCGCAGCCTGCGAGCTGACCGGCGCTGATGCGCTGCATCCCGGCTTCGGTTTCCTGTCGGAAAACGCAAACTTTGCCCGGATGTGCGCACGCTGCGGTGTCACCTTTATCGGTCCGAGCCCTGAGGCGATGCTGCTGATGGGCGATAAGGCCACAGCGAAACAGACGATGCGGGATGCTGATGTTCCGGTCGTTCCCGGTTCGGATGGCTTGATCGGCTCAGTTGAGGAAGCGGCAGAGATCGCCGCCAAAGTCGGTTACCCGGTTATGATCAAGGCTTCTGCCGGCGGCGGCGGGCGCGGCATCAGACGGGTCGACCGTCCGGAAGAACTTGAGGACGCGATCACTACCGCAAGGAGGGAAGCACAGTCTTTCTTTGGGGATGACGGCGTTTATCTGGAAAAATTCATCGTCGATCCGCGGCATGTCGAGGTTCAGCTGCTGGCTGACCATTACGGCAATGTCGTCCATCTGGGAGAGCGCGACTGTTCGCTTCAGCGCCGCAACCAGAAGATGGTGGAGGAATGCCCCTGTCCGGTGCTCAGCCCCGAGATGCGTAAAAAGATGGGCGACGCGGCAGTCAGAGCGGCGATCGCCTGCGGGTATGAAAACGCCGGTACGGTGGAATTCCTGCTGTCGGGGAATGATTTCTATTTCATGGAGATGAATACCCGTATCCAGGTTGAGCACCCGGTTACCGAGTTTGTCACCGGCATCGATATCGTGAAAATGCAGCTGCGGATTGCGGCAGGTGAACTGCTGCCCTTTTCGCAGGAGGATATCCACATGCAGGGTCACGCGATCGAATGCCGTATTAACGCCGAAAATCCGGCACAGGGTTTCCGGCCTTCTCCCGGTAAGATCACCAGCCTGTATATGCCGGGCGGACCGGGTATCCGGATTGATACCGCGGTTTATTCCGGGTATGAGATCACCCCTTATTACGATTCGATGATCGCAAAGCTCATCGCCTATGCGCCTACCCGTGAGGAAGCGCTGATGAAAATGAAATGGGCTTTGGCGGAATTTCTTGTCGAAGGGGTTGACACAAACATCGATTTTCAGTTAAAATTACTTCGTGACCCTGACGTCGGGACAGCGGATTATGATATCGGCTTCCTCGGACGGAATATCGGACGGCTGACCAGATAAACTCCATCCGTCCGCGCCTTTTTTGAAACGTCACGGAAAGGAAATGTGCCCGGGAAACCGGCACGGGTGAGAGTATGCTTGAAGATATCTGGAAAGTGGTCCGCTCCCGGATGGATTTTGACGGGGACGGAAAGGGGAATGAAGCGGATAATAAGGCAAAAGCCTCCCATCGCTCCAAGATTCCTCAAAATCTTTTGTTTAAGTGCCCCAGATGCGGCAATGTCATTTTTATGGAGGAGTTCAACGCCGGACTTAAAGTCTGCCCGAACTGCTCCTATCATGCCCGTATCTCCTGCCAGGAACGTCTGGAACTGACGGTTGACCGCGGCAGCTTTGTGGAGTATGATGCACAGCTTTCGACCCTCAATCCGCTGGAGTTTCCGGGATATGAGGAGAAGGTTGCTTCCGCGCAGGCTAAAACCGGTCTTCGGGAAGCGGTCATCACCGGCGAGTGCACCATCCGCACGAGAAAGTGCGTGATCATCATCATGGATTCGAGGTTTATGATGGCATCGATGGGATCGGTTGTCGGTGAAAAAATCACCCGTGCGTTTGAACGGGCAACCGAAAAGGGACTGCCGGTTGTGGCGTTCACTGCATCGGGCGGCGCACGGATGCAGGAAGGAATCATCTCGCTGATGCAGATGGCAAAAACCTCTGCGGCAGTGGCGCGGCATTCGGATGCGGGACTTTTGTACATTACGGTCATGACCGACCCGACGACCGGCGGCGTAACTGCGTCGTTTGCTTCGCTGGGCGATATCATTATCGCAGAACCGAAGGTGTTAATCGGGTTTGCCGGACGGAGAGTAATCGAAGGGACGATCCGTCAGCGTCTGCCGGATGACTTCCAGTCGGCGGAGTTTCTGCTGGAGCACGGCTTTGTAGACATGATCGTCAGCAGAGTCAATATGCGCCGCACCGTTTCCAAGCTGCTCAAAGCCCATCTTCCTGACCAGAAGCTGGATGTATAACGGAAACGGACAGGAGGAATGGACGATGGAAGAAAATAAGCTGACCGCCTGGGAACGGATGGAACTGATTCGTCATAAGGGACGTCCGACGGTGCGGGATTATATTCCGATGATCTTTGATGAGTTTTATGAGCTGCATGGTGACCGGCTTTTCGGAGATGATGCGGCGATTGTCGGCGGCATTGCACGGGTGCACGGCATTTCGGTGACAGTGCTGGGTCAGGTCAAGGGACATGACCTGGAGGAAAACAAAAAGACCAACTTTTCCTGTCCGCATCCGGAAGGCTACCGTAAGGCGCTCCGGCTGGCTAAACAGGCTGAGAAGTTCCACCGGCCGATTATCTGCTTTATCGATACGCCCGGTGCTTTCTGCGGCGTTGCAGCCGAGGAGAGAGGTCAGGGCGAGGCGATTGCGAGAAACCTGTTTGAGTTTTCGCGGCTGAAAACGCCGGTGATCTCGATCGTGCTGGGTGAAGGCGGCTCTGGCGGCGCGCTGGCACTTGGGGTGTGCGATACGCTGGGAATGCTGGAAAACGCGGTATACAGCGTCATTTCGCCCAGAGGCTTTGCGTCACTCCTCTGGAAGGATGCTTCCAGAGAAAAGGAAGCGGCTGAACAGATGCATATGAAGGCGGAAGACCTCAAGGAATATGGCGTCTGTGACGCGATCATCCCGGAAGCTGCCGGCGGTGCACATATGAGCCCTGAGGTGACGGCTGGGAATATTGCGGACTTTATTTTGGATTCGCTGAAAAAATTATCCAAAAAAAGTGTTGCAAATTTATTAGAAGCACGTTATAATAAATTCAGAAAAATCGGCGTATTTGAGGAGAAAGTCCTTTCAGATGATGCTCAGACGGATGAAAATCCCTGTGTACCTTTGGAAGATACGCTGCCGGAAATCGGTGAGATGCCAGTCAGCGACGTGGTCGTCAGCACCGAGGAGACCGGTCTGGATGGAAATGTATTATAATCCCGCCGCGGTGTAAGAAACCAATATACGGGCGGATTATGATAGATGTGAATATCAAGGAGGAAATACCCATGATTTTTGACAAAGTAAAAGACATTCTGGTTGATCAGCTGGACGTTGAGGAAGAAAAGGTTACGATGGAAGCCAGCATCGTCGATGATCTCGGCGCTGACTCTCTGGATCTGGTTGACCTGGTTATGTCTCTGGAAGAGGAATTCGACGTTGAGATTCCCGACGAGCAGGTTGAGAACATCAAAACTGTCGGCGATATCGTCAAATATATCGAAGACAACGCTTGATTTGTCAGAAGTGAATAATCGGAAGGGACGGTTTTTCCGTCCCTTTAGAGTGTCGAAAAAGTATTTTGGAGAATTTATAGATCGCTAAAATTCATCCAAAGTTTACCATAAGACGGAAAGCAGGTCCAGGGGCGCAGCCCCTGGGCACGCCTTGGCGCGCAACCTCATTAAAAAACGTAGCCATTGCCCATGCGAAGCATGGCAATGGCGGAAAAAGAGAACGAGCGATTGATTTTATCGACAGCCTGAAGGGACGGTTTTTTCCGTCCCTTTT
>CALWWT010000162.1 GCA_944385325.1 uncultured Clostridia bacterium
AACGGCTCTTGATGTAACCTGTTTCGGTAATCCGGCTGCGCGGCTCAAAAGCGACGATATCGCCGACCTCAACGCCGAGTTCTCTGGTTTCCTTTTCCGAGGTGGTGTTCTCGTCCAGCAGCACCTCGATGGTGTCAAAGGTGCGGGTCGTGGCGGAATAGTCGCCGTTGACATGGACAGAGGCGTTGCACAGCTGGCAGGTCCCTTCCAGCACCTTTCCTGCACGGGTATAGACGCGGACATTTTCCGCTTCGGCGTTGTTGGGGTTCATGCCGCCCAATCCAGTCAGCCGGAGGTGCCCGTCACCCTTGATCTCCGCGACCATGCCGCCAAGGGTATCGGTATGTGCTTACAGCATCAGCGCGTTTTCCGCGTCACTGCCGCCGAGGTCGACCAGCACGCCGCCTTTACGGGTGAGGGCTGCCTGATACCCAAGGTCGGCAAAAGCCTTCTGTACCCACCCGGCAGCCTTTGCGGTAAAGCCGCTCGGGCTGTCGATTGAAAGCAGCTGCATCGTCTGTTCCGCCGCAAAACGCGCGTATTCATAATCCATCTTCATTTTGTCCCATTCCTTTCCTGTTTGTAAAGTTGTTCCATCAGATTGCCGTCCTTGAATCCCTGCAAGGTCTTCATGACCTCGCGAAGGGTGTCCATCGCGCTGTCGACGATCTTGACGCCGATATACGGCGTCTGCCCGGAAACGACGATACAGCGTCCCTTGAGCTTCATATTGAGCATCGCCGCGATATTGACATCCAGTTTTTCGGGGATGAGGTGCAGCATCTGTCCTTTCTGGGTGATTTCCTTAAACCCGAACCGCGCCGCCGTATTGCGCAGCAGCGCAACGTCGATCAGTCCTTTGACCGATGCCGGCGGTTCGCCGAAACGGTCGATCAGCTCGTCGATCAAGTCCAGTCCGTCCTCTTCGGTGATAATCGAAGCGATCTTGCGGTAGATATCGATTCGCTGGGCAAGGTTTTCGATATAGCTTTCGGGAATATGCGCTTCCAGCTGGATATCGACCAGACATTCGGCAGTCGAACGGATTTCCGGCGCCTTGCCCTGTTTTTCCGCGACAGCCTCAGACAAAAGCCGCAGATACATATCATATCCGACCGCTTCCATATGCCCATGCTGGCGGGTACCGAGGATGTTGCCGGCACCGCGTATCTCCAGGTCGCGCAGTGCAATCCGAAAGCCGGAACCGAACTTGGTAAACTCGCGGATGGCGTTCAGCCGCTTGGTTGCCACTTCGGTCAGCACCTTGCCGCGCTGGAAGGTAAAATAAGCATACGCCCGGCGGCTGGAACGCCCGACCCTTCCGCGCAGCTGGTAAAGCTGGGAAAGCCCCAGCCGGTCGGCGTCCTCAATAATCAGCGTGTTGCAGTTGGAGACATCGACGCCGGTTTCGATAATAGTCGTGCAGACCAGGATGTCGATCTCCTGTTCCATCAGCTGCCGCCAGACACGGGAAAGGGCATCCTCCGACATCTTGCCGTGGGCGACCGCAATCCGCGCTTCCGGAATCATCTGCCGGATTTTGCCGGCGCAGGCGTCGATGGTTTCGGTATTGTTGTGCAGGTAGTATGCCTGACCGCCCCGCCGCAGTTCCTTGCGGAGCGCTTCCATAACAACGCCGGTATCATGTTCCAAAACGTAGGTCTGAATCGGGTGGCGGTTCTGAGGCGCTTCCTCGATGACGCTCATGTCGCGAATCCCGCTCATTGCCATATTGAGCGTCCTCGGAATCGGGGTAGCGGACAGGGTCAGCATATCCACCGACGCGAGCATCTCTTTAAACCGCTCCTTGTGCGCGACGCCGAACCGCTGTTCCTCGTCAATGATCGCAAGCCCCAAATCCTTGAAGTGGACGTCCTTGGAGACCAGCCGGTGGGTGCCGACGACAATGTCGACCAGCCCGCGCTCCAGCTTGTTCATGATCTCCTTCTGTTCCTTCGCCGAACGGAACCGGGATAGCAGCTCGACATTCACAGGGAAGTTGCCCATCCGGGAGACCAGCGTCTGATAATGCTGCCAGGCAAGAATCGTCGTCGGGCAGAGGATCGCACACTGCTTGCCGTCCAGCACGCACTTGAAAGCAGCCCGCAGTGCAACCTCGGTTTTTCCAAAACCTACGTCGCCGCACAGCAGCCGCTCCATCGGGACCGGACGTTCCATATCTTCCTTGATCTCATGGATACAGCGCAGCTGGTCGTCCGTCTCCTGATACTCGAAATGGTCCTCGAAATCCCCCTGCATCTCATCATCCGGCGAAAAAGCGTAGCCTTTGACCGACATCCGCTTGGCATAAAGGGCAATCAGCTCGTCTGCCATCTCGTCGACCGCTTTTTTGACCTTCTGGCGGGTCTTCTGCCATTCGGTCGAATGCAGGCGGTTGAGCTTAATGTGGGAATCCTCGCGCGGACCGATGTACTTGGAAACCAGGTCCAGCTGGGTGACCGGTACATAAAGGGTGTCGCTCCCGGCGTAGCGAATCTTGATATAATCCTTGATAACACCCTGCAATTCCAGTTTATGGATACCGTCAAAGATGCCGATACCGTGGGTCACATGGACGACATAATCGCCGACCGTCAGGTCGGACAGCGAACGGATTTCCTCACCTTTGCGCTTTTTGACCTTTTTGGTCGGAAGGGAAGTCGCGCGCAGCGTCGTTGTCAGCGAAAAACGGATTTCCGGGTATTCAAAACCGGTCGATAAGGTTCCGGCAAGGACAAACACCTTGCGGTACCGGATCGCCTTTAGATCCTTTTCATAGCTTGCCGGAATACCCATCCGTACAAGGTCACCCGCAAGGTTCTGCGCCGCCTTGTCGGTACCGGCGAAGATACAGCAGCAGTATCCCTGTTCCATCAGCGGGTCCAGGTCGGATTTGAGCAGTTTTAAGTCGCCGTTCCAGCCGGAGTTTTGCAGCGGTGAAAGGTTGATAACGTCCTTTAATGTGCCAAAGCCGCCGTGTGCAAAGGTTTCCAGATAGATGCAGCGGTGTTCTTTCAGCGAGAGTTCCAGCATTTCGGGGCTTAACTGGTAGCCGTCCAGCCCTTTGCAGAGCTGACCTTCTTCCAGCAGCACCTTGATATCCTCCTGGAACTGCACCCACTGTGCCCGGAGCGTCTCTTTCATGTCGGTATATTCGCTGAAAAAGACGGCGGCGTCCTGAAAATAGTCCAGCAGGGTCGCAAACCTGCCGGTCAGCGGAAAATACTTGTCATAGCTGTCCAGTTCCAGCCCGGACTCGATACGGTCGAGGTCTTTTTGCAGGATATTTTTGGCAGCTTCTGCCGATTTGCGGCTGCCAAGGCTGTCGATCAGCCCTTTCAGTTTCGTCTCCAGTTCGCCCGCTTCAAACAGCACCTCACGCGCCGGTGAAATCGACAGGGTATCCAGCGATTCGGTACGCCGCTGGGAATCCAGCTCAAAATAGGAGATGGTGTCTACATCGTCGCCCCAGAACTCGATACGGACAGGGTTCGGCTCCTTCGGCGGAAAGATGTCCAGTATGCCGCCGCGGACAGAAAACTGACAGACACCGTCCACCTGGTCGCGCCGGATATATCCGCTTGCCATAAGCCGTGCAGTCAGCTGCTGCATGGTCAGCTGTTCGCCCTTTTCGGGGTCAGCACTCAGCCGGAAGGTACCCTTTTTCAGCTGTTCGGGCGCGACCGTCCTTGAACCGGCAGCCTGCGCGGAAGCCACCACAATCCTGACTTCACCTGCCTGAATCCGGGAAAGAACGCCCAGCCGCTGCTGCTCATACTCGCCCGATATCGTCTCCATCTGCCGGTAACAAAGGTCACGGGAAGGGAACAGGCATGCCAGTTCCTTACCGTTTCCTGCCATTGCGTTGATATCCGCCGTCAGCCTTGCTGCCGCCAGGTCGTCCTGGCACAGCAGCAGCATCGGACAGTCCAAATCTTCCGACGCGGCATACAGAAAGTGCGCCTTATGGATTGCCGACAGACCGACACAAAGCAGCGGCGTATTACGCAGCCGGATATTCTGTATCATCCGTCCATAGCTTTCTAAGCTGTGCGCCACAGCAGTAAATAGCTTCAATTCAGATTTCCTCTCCTTTCAGCCGTTATCAGGATAACCATGTATATCAGCCGTTATAGCGGCTCATTGCCGCCTCAAATTCGCCGCGGATGATCATTTCCACCGCACCGAGGCATTTTTTAGCCGCTTCGCTGATTTTTTTCATCTCGTCCTCGGTATAAGCCGACAGCACCCAGTCGGCAAGATTATAATCGGGATGCGGCTTCGCGCCGACACCGACCTTGATTCTCGGGAACCCGTCCGACTGGAGATAATCGATGATATTGCGGATACCGTTGTGTCCGCCGTGACTGCCCTTGCGGCGCAGACGCAGCCGTCCGGTATCCAGCGAAATGTCGTCAAAAATGACAATGATCTGCTCAGGCGGTATTTTATAAAAGGAAGCCGCTTTTTCCACCGAGACGCCCGACAGATTCATATAGGTCTGCGGCTTCATCAGCAGCACCCTTTGTCCGGCAATCGCTGCGTCAGCGGTCATTGCGTCAAACTTACTGCGGATGATCGGCGTATTCAATTCCTTTGCGATCTCATCCAGACAGATAAACCCGGTATTATGCCGGGTCCTGTCGTATTTTTTATCAGGATTCCCCAAGCCTACCACCAGCCAGGACGGCGGAGACGGCTGCGGACGCTGCTGCCGCATCGCATCCAGACGGGCAAACGCATCAAAAACAGACATGACAAATGTCTTTTTCAGGACTTGACCGGCATTTCTCGACCAAATCCTGAAAAAATCTCCTTTTTTCAGTTTAGGATAAGCCATCCGCATACTTTTCCGGGCAGCTTATCGGTATAAAATATTGTAGCATAATCCAAAAGGCGAATCAAGCGCATTCCTGCAAACTTCTCAGGGGAAATTTATCAGTCGTTTGACTCCGCTGCCGGTTCCTCATCCGCTGCCATTTGCAGCATCCCAGCCACTGCGTCGGCGATCTGTGCAAACACCGGAGCCGCCGAGGTGTTGCCAAACCCTTCATTTTCCGCCAGAACCGTCATCACATACTGCGGCTCATCCGCCGGGAAAAAGCCGGTAAACCAGCCCTGTTCCAGTTCGTTGCCATCCCCGTCATACTGTCCGGTCTGGGCAGTAGCGGTTTTGCCGCCGGCGCTCACCAGCTCAGGTTTCGCACCCGATGAATCATCCGACATGACCGCATAGGAAAGCATGACTTTCAGCTGGGCAGCGATCTCTGACGAAATCGCCTGACGGCTGACCGGCAGGGCAGAGGCGTGCAGCTCCTTGCCATCGTCGGTCGTTCCCAGCACAAGCGACGGCGAAACCAGCTTGCCGCCGTTGACGACAGCGGCTGTCATCCGCGCAATCTGTACCGGTGAAGCGGTCAGCTCACCCTGACCAAAGCTGAAATTGGCAACGGCAGCAGGCGCCTGCAAGCTGTCAGCCGACGGCAGCGTTCCGCCGCTGGCAGTAATATTGCCATACAGCATCATCGTCTCTCCAAATCCCATGTTTTCAGCGGTTTTAAGCAGCGCCTCGCCGCCCGTTTCCTGCCCAATCCCGATAAACCAGGGGTTGCAGGATTCCCGCATCGCGTCGAACATATCCAGCTCACCATGCCCCGAACGCAGATGGCACCGGAAAACCTGCCCGTAAACATCCACCGCACCTGCACAGGTGTACTTTCTTGTCAAACAGTATTCCCGTCCCAAAGCCTGCATGGCAGCGGCAGCCGTCACAATCTTGAAGGTCGAACCGACGCTGTACCCGAGCAGCGCGCGGTTGAGCATCGGCTTATTTTCCTGGTCATTGACTGCTTCGCCCAGATGCAGCGGCGAATAAGCCGGGAAACTTGCCATTGCCCGAATCTGCCCGTTATACGGGTCCATTACGACGATGGCGCCTTTATCCAGCATCTGACTGCCAATCGATTCGATGATCTGCTGGATACGCCCGTCCAGCGTCAGCACCACACCGGCATTTTCCCTGCCTTCCATCCTGATTTCCGGTTCCACGCCCGCAATCGTCTGCTGCAAGGCGTTGAGCATGGCGGTCACCTGGATGGTCTGACCCGAGCCCGCGAGAAAGCTGTCGTATTCCTTTTCAATCCCGGTGACGCCGCTGCCGGTATAGTCGAGATAGCCGATCAGATGGACTGCCGTCTGGTTTTCGGCATACCGCTCCGGAACCGAAAAGCTGTAGACCATCTCCGCTTCGACCGCTTCGGTCGTCTCGGTCACAAACGGTTTGCCGGTTTCGAGAAGTTCGGCAACCGCTTCTTTCCGTTCCGGCTCGACTGCGTCCAGCACCTTTTTCTGATTCTGGGGCGTAGGGAAGACAGCCGTCTGCCAACGCTCAATCGTTCCGACCAGCGGCTGCATCTTGCAGTCATAGATCAGCCCGCGCTGTTCAGCCACCGTCAGGGTATATTTGCTCTGGGTCTTTGCAGTCTGCGCGAAATCGTCCGAAGCAACGATCCAGCTGAGTTTCCCGACCAGACCGGCTGCCGCTAAAACCATTGCGGCAAAGATAGCGGATGTGCGTCTGAATATACTCTCTGTATAGTTTCTCAAGGCGAAAATCCTTTCCGAGTTCATATAATACGGACAACTTATTTAATTGCCCATCGGTTAGTCTTTCCACACTTGCTAACTTTAATCAACTATCCACATAAGAAAAACCGCCGGGTCAGCGGCGGTCCAGGCTGTCGAAAAAGTTCAGGTTATAAGAGGCTTATTCAGAAAACCTACAGTTTGCAAGTACACTGTAAGTTTTTTAAAGCAGGTCCAGGGGCGGACGGTTCGCGTTGCAAACAGGCTTTCTGGGAAAGCCTGCCCTGGGCGCGCTCCGCGCGCAACCTCACTAAAAAACG
>CALWWT010000163.1 GCA_944385325.1 uncultured Clostridia bacterium
TTGCGCGCAAAGCGCGCCCAGGGCACGGTTCGCTGCGCGAACCATCCGCCCTGGACCTACTATAAAGTTTTCCACTTCATTTCAGTGTCAAATTGAAAAAGTTTACCCCAACTATTGACAAAGAGCCGATAAAAAATAACCGGGAGACAATCTGCATAACGGCAGGAAAGTCTCCCGGTTTTATTATTTTTCGTTATCAGATGGAAAAAGCATACATCCCATCCGCTTAAACTGCACGATCTTCCGCCGGAGCAGCGCTTCGCTGCACCCGAAATGAGCCGCAAGGCAGCTGATGCAGAGAAAGCTTACTGCACCACGGTGCACCATCTTCTTATACAGCCCGATCTCGTCCGCCGTCAGCGTCCGACCACACTTTCTGCACACCATCAGTCGGCATCCACGATCCTCGCGCGGAATACACGGCAGTCATGCGGTGCGCACTTGTGCATCTGAATAACGCCGTTTACCGCCCGGAAAACCTCTCCGCTCCACAAATCACGCAGCTCCAGCGTCTTACCGGATGTAGCCGGAAGCCCCAGCATATCAAAGGTTATGGTTCCCTGCCACATGCTGACCTCGGTATCCGACAGATTGAACAGACCGATGGCGATATCTCCGTTGGACAGGAATTTTGCCAGAATCGGCGTATCCAGCGGGTATTCTTTATAAAACGCATCGTCCGGACCGCGGTTTTCAGCCGGTGTAAATACATGGCTGTTGACGAAGAAAGGCGAACGGCCGTCCGGATCCTGATTGATGGCAAGGATATCCCGGTTGGTGAGAATCGACAGGGTCTGTTCGTCCATCTGACGGATATCACAGCCGATCATCAGCGGCGAATTCATAAATGCCCACAGTGAAAAATGCAGCCGGTATTCCTCATAGGTACAGCCGGTCAAACCGACATTTCCCTGTCCGTTCATCCCGACGACCAGCATATCCATATCGTTAAAACAGCCGTGCCCGTTATACTCCATCACTTTCAGCTGCGACTGCGCGATATCCCGGATGGATGCCCAGGAGTCCATAATGTCACCGGTAGACCGCCACATCGAAGCGCCTGTCTCCTTGATCCAGCGGCGGGTATGGTCGCTGCCCCAGGAACATGCCGAAAACAGGATATCCCGTCCGCAGTTGGCAAGCGCCAGACCCATCCGTTTGTAGAGAATATCAGCGCGGACACTGACCGGATGGAAGCAGTAATCATATTTGAGGAAGTCAACTTCCCATTCGGCAAAGCTCTTTGCGTCATCCCATTCATGCTCGTAGCTTGCCGGATAGCCTGCACAGGTCAGATATCCCGCGCAGGAATACATCCCAAACTTCAAACCTCTCTGATGCAGATAATCGGCAATATACTTCATGCCATGCGGAAACTTTTCCGGGTCGGGAACCAGTTTCCCGTCTGCGTCCCGTTCCTTCAGCGCCCAGATATCGTCGATGACAACGTAATCGTACCCGGCATCTTTCAGACCGGTTTCGGCCATTGCGTCTGCCGCCTGCAAAATCAGCTCCTCATTGATATTGGCGCCAAAGGTGTTCCAGGTATTCCAGCCAAGAGGTGGGGTATGGACAAACATATATACACCATTCCTTTCTTTTATTGCAGTTAACCCGAAAACGGGTTGACTTTCCGTCTTTCGCATACTATCATTATACATGGAAAATCATTTCCGAAAAGAGATATTTGTTGCAAATATATGGATTTTTGATGCAAATGGAGGTGTACCGTATATGATTGGGCAGCCGCTTTCACTGACGATGTACGATGCCGGCAGGATGGATTATCAGGGACCATTCCAATGGGGTCCGGGCATCCGGGATATTTACATCATTCACTACGTCGTTTCGGGATGCGGATACTTTGAATGCGCCGGGAAAACCTTCCGGCTCTCTGCCGGACAGAGTTTTCTGATTGTCCCGGGCGTTTTGGTGCAGTATTATCCCGATACCGAAAATCCCTGGAAATACATCTGGGTCAACTTTTCCGGAATGGAAGCACGCCAGCTGATGGAAAACTGCTCGCTGTCTGAAAAAAAGCCGGTTGCAGAGACAATATCAGACGAGCTCCGGCAGCTTTTCCTGCTGACAGTCAGCCAGTACGACACCTCCACTCCTGCCAGCCTCTGCCGCAGCAGCGGTCAGCTGCGCCTGCTGCTGGCATATTACCTGGAGCATTATCCGGCAGGTAAATCTTCCGGTTCAGAAAACTTTGACCGGATACTGGAATATATCCAGAATAACCTCCAAAAAACCGAACTCAACATCAACCTGCTCGCCTCCCGATTCAATATCAACCGTGTATCCGTTTACCGATGGTTCAAACGGGAGCTGGGGACCGGACCAAATGAATATATTCTCCGTCTTCGGATACAAAAAGCCGCCGGACTGCTGGAAAGGGAAGACCTTTCGGTCAAAAGCATCGCTTTTTCATCCGGTTTTTCCGACCCGCTCTATTTTTCACGGGTTTTCAGGCAGCATACCGGGCTGAGTCCCACCGGGTACCGGGAGATGCTCCGCCAAAAAAATCTGCTGTAACATGAAAACTGCTGCCATGTCTCCACAGCAGCAGTTTCTTTATAAATATATTATTTAGCGTAATCAATCGCCCGGCTCTCACGGGTGAGATGTACTTTAATGGTGCCCGGATACTCCAGCTCACTTTCCACCCGTTTGACGATCTCACGGGCAATCAGCGGCATGTCTTCATCCTTGACCTGTTCCGGCTTGACAATAATGCGGATCTCACGACCAGCCTGGATTGCATAGCATTTTTCCACACCCGAGAAGGAAGACGCAATCTCTTCCAGCTTCTGGAGACGTTTGATATAATTCTCCAGATTCTCCCGGCGTGCGCCCGGACGTGCTGCCGAAACAGCATCCGCAGCCTGAACCAGCGCCGCAACAACCGTCTTGGTCTCAACATCTCCATGGTGCGCTTCAATCGCATGCAGGACTGCGGCGCTTTCCTTGTACTTACGGCAGACATCCACGCCGATCTGTACATGGGAGCCTTCGATCTCATGGTTGAGCGCCTTGCCGATATCGTGCAGCAGACCGGCGCGTTTGGCAAGCGTCACATCCACGCCAAGTTCCGACGCCATGATCCCGGCAAGATGGGAGACCTCGATCGAATGATCCAATACATTCTGACCGTAGGAAGTACGGTAATAAAGACGTCCCAGCAGACGGACCAGTTCGTGATGAAGACCATGCACATTGGTTTCCATCATCGCGCGTTCGCCTTCCGCCTTGATCTTGGACTCGACCTCTTTTTTCGCCTTTTCGACGGTTTCCTCAATCCGTGCCGGATGGATGCGCCCGTCGGCAATCAGTTTTTCCAGCGACAAACGGGCAATCTCTCTGCGAACCGGATCAAAACAGGAAAGGGTGATCGCCTCAGGGGTATCGTCAATAATCAGGTCAACACCGGTCAGCGTTTCCAGCGCACGGATGTTGCGTCCTTCACGACCGATAATACGGCCTTTCATCTCATCGCTGGGCAGGGTGACAACCGATACCGTCGCTTCACTGACATGGTCGGCAGCACAGCGGGTGATGGCAAGGGAAAGAATATTGCGCGCCTTTTCCTCTGCTTCATCCTTAAGCTGCTGCTCAAAGCTCGCGATCTTGAGTGCTTTTTCGTGCACCAGCTCGCCTTCAAGACTATCCAGCAGCTGTTCCTTTGCCTGGGAAACGGTCAGACCGGAAATCCGTTCCAACTGATCCAGCTGGGATTTTTTAATGGTAGCTGCCTCAGCCAGCTTTTCCTCAGCGGACGCCAGTTTCTGCTGAATCTGTTCTTCTTTTTTCTCCGCATTTTCCAGCTTGCGGTCGAGAGACTCTTCCTTCTGCTGAATCCGGCGTTCCTGCCGGGAAATCTCACTGCGGCGTTCTTTAATATCGCGGTCAGCTTCATTGCGAAGCTGATGAATCTCCTCGCGCGTTTCAACCAGCATCTCCTTTCTACGGGTCTCAGCTGCTTTATACGCATCGTTGATTACCTTTTTGGCCTGTTCTTCCGCCGAACCGATCTCAGCTTCCGCCGTCTTTTTCCGGTGGCTCATGCCCGCGAAAAAAAGCGGAATGCCCGATGCGGCCGCGGCTACAACTGCTACGCCGGCACAGAGCAGGACTATCTGTGTGGTGTCCATTTTTTCAAAAACAACCTCCTTTTCAATATTTTATGATGGACAAAGTTAGGTCAGAAGGACTTTTATCCATTCGGACATAAAAAAATCCTTCACAGAGAAACTCTGTGAAGGCGGGAAAAGCGCACAAAACACCACCGTTGTCCGCGACTTAAGCAAACAACTTCCTCCTGCTCGGATTTACTGCTATGACAGCAGGAATCTAACGGTCGACACATGATCTGTTCCGTCAAACGACGGTTAAAATATACGCCCGCTATACGCGGATACTGACTATGTCAAAGACCCGGGAACAACCATATTCTTCATGCCCCGGATTTCCGATTTATATGATCACTGTTCCATAAAACAGGTAAAACTCTCAGAATCTCTCTATACAATATTTTATAACAAGATGGCAATTCTGTCAAGGACTTTACTCCCTATTATGTAAAATATGGCAAAACCCTCAAAACAAACAAAATATTTTCCACTTATCCTGTACGCCTGTTTGACTTTCTGTTTACGGTTTGATACAATGAACTGGTACAGATATTTTCCGCTATGCGGCGGAATCAGAGGAGGCTTTGGCATGACTGCCGGACGGGAAAGCATTGTCAATATTGAGGGAACAGTCAGCGAAATCGTCTATATGAACCCGGAAACCAGCTTTGCCGTCATCGAAGTGGACACAGGCGAGGAACTGCTGCCGGTGATCGGTGAGCTTTACGGTGTGGCAGAGGGTGAAGAACTGCGCTTAAGCGGCAGCTATACCTCTCATCCCAAGTTTGGACGTCAGTTCAAGGCGCTGGCATATGAACGCCGGATGCCGACCAGTGTGGCTGGTATCCGCAAATTCCTCGCGTCCGGAACGGTAAAGGGGATCGGAGCCGTACTGGCAATGCGGATCGTCGAAACTTTTGGCGAGGATACAATGACCGTTTTGGAAGAAACGCCCGGTAGGCTGGTGGAAGTGCGCGGGATCTCCCCTAAAAAAGCGGACGCTATTGCCAGAGAACTCGGACAGCTGTTTGGGATGCGCGCGGTTATGGCGTTTTTGTCAACCTATGGGCTGACGCCTGCCGAAGGCGTGCGGGTATGGAAAAAATGGGGCTCCATCGCAGTCGATATCATCAAGGATAACCCCTATCTGCTCTGCCTGGAAGATATCGGGGCAGATTTTAAAAAGGCGGATGAAATCGCGCTTTCACTCGGTATCCCGGAAGATTCCGGAAAGCGGCTGTTCGGCGCGGTCTGCCATGTGCTGCGGCACAACCTCCGCAACGGGCATACCTGCCTTGCAAGGGAAACCATCGTCCAGCTGGTCCAGCGGCTGACCGACACACCAATTGAGACAATTGAAGCGGATATCGACCAGCGGATCGAGGACGAAGAGCTTTTTGCCGTACAGCGAAACCGGGAATTTCTCTTTCTGCCGGCAATGTACAATGCGGAAAAATACATTGCACTGCGGCTGTCGATGATGCTGCAAAACCGTTTTTTTGTCAGCCGGAACATCGAACGGATGATCGACGAGGTGGAGCAGCAGAAGAATATTCGGTATGAATCCCTCCAAAGAGACGCTATCCGGGCAGCACTCCAAAAAAGTATGCTGATCCTGACCGGCGGTCCCGGCACCGGTAAAACCACTACCCTAAACGCCATTATCGACCTTCTGGAACAGGAAGGTTTATCGATCGCAATCGCGGCTCCGACCGGACGGGCTGCCATGCGCATCAGCGAGGTGACCGGACGGGAAGCCAGAACCATCCACCGGCTGCTGGAAGTGGATTTCAGCTCCCGTGAGGAACTGAAATTCGTCCATAATGAACGCAACCCGCTCAAGGCGGATGTGGTGGTGATCGACGAGATGTCGATGGTGGATACGGCGCTGTTTGAATCGCTTTTGAGAGGGTGCCGGATGGGCTGCAAACTGATCCTGGTCGGCGACTCCGACCAGCTGCCGAGTGTCGGCGCAGGAAATGTCCTGCGGGATTTGATCGATTCGGGATGCATTCCGACGGTCGAACTTAAGCAGGTTTTCCGGCAGGCAGCAGAAAGCCGTATCGTCACCAATGCCCACCGGATCGTCGCGGGCGAATACCCTGACCTGACTGTCCGGGACAACGACTTCTTTTTCCTGCGGCGGCAAAATGCGGCAAGCGTCCTTTCTACCGTCACCGAGCTGGTCGCCAAGCGGCTGCCTGCTTCCTACGGGTATTCGCCGCTGGAAGATATTCAGGTGCTGACACCGCAGCGCAAAGGCGACCTCGGTGTCTATTCCATCAACGACAGCCTCCAGCAGGCGCTCAATCCGCCGGAAAAAGGCAAAAAGGAGTATAAAAGCACCTTCTTTACCTTCCGTGAAGGGGACAAGGTGCTGCAAACCCGCAACAATTACGATATCGAATGGGAAAAGCCCGGCACCAACGAAAAGGGTATGGGCATCTATAACGGGGATATCGGCATTATCCGGAAAATTGACCTGATCGGCAGCAGTATGGAAATTGACTTTGACGACCGCCGGTGCAGCTATACGCTGGATATGGCAGGAGAACTGGAACTGGCTTATGCCGTCACGGTGCATAAAAGCCAGGGCAGTGAATATAGTGCTGTAGTGCTGCCGATACTGGGCGGATTTGACAAGCTGTATTTCCGCAACCTGCTGTATACAGCGGTCACCCGTGCAAGAAAGCTGCTGATCATTGTCGGCAGTGAAAGCAGGGTGTACGAGATGGTAAACAACAACCGCAAAACCCTGCGGTATACCGGTCTGCGCTATTTTTTGCAGCAGGAAGCCGGAAACCGTCCTCCTGTCCAGAATGAAGAGGACGGAGATACCACATCCGAACAGACAACGTTATGAAAAAAGACTGGAAACATTCGATTATGGCCGCTGTCAGGCGGATACTCTTTCCGCCGGTCTGTCCGGGATGCGGCAGAAGCATCGGCAAACGGGAAATCTTCTGCCCGGTCTGCCAAAAACAGCTGCATCTGCTGAGTCCGGGAGATGTCTGTCCAAAATGTGGGAAAGAAACCTGCACCTGTAATAAACTGCATCCGCTCTTTTCACAGGTATATCCCGCAGGATTTTATGAAGGCAGCATCCAGTCGGCAATTCGCAATCTGAAATTCCTGCACCATCCCGGGCACGCCAAACCGCTCGGGACGCTGCTTGCCAAAACCCTTGAGCGATACCATGTCGCTCCCGCAAATTTTGACCTGCTGGCTGCCGTCCCAATGAGCCGCAAACGGCAGAAGTCGCGCGGATATAACCAGGCGGCACTGCTAGCCGAAACCGTCTCTGTTGAAACCGGCATCCCGTTTTGCCCGGACGCGCTGGTCAAAATACGGGAAACGAAAGCGCAACATGACCTTTCCGGCTCACAGCGGCGCACCAACCTCAAAGGCAGTTTTGCTGCCGGTTCTGCCGTCAGCGGTAAACGGGTGCTGCTGATCGACGATGTTTTTACCACCGGCTCGACTGCCAATGAAGCAGCGGAAGTATTATTACAATCCGGTGCAGCCAGGGTCGATGTACTGGTTCTGGCGACCACCCGTTTTGAAACCATGCAACTTTGACATCCGTCAGAGAATATACAGAAAAAAGGAGAAAATGTTATGTTCAATGAAATTACTGTATCCGACCTGTCTTTCAATCCCTTTACCCGTCTGAATAAAGACTGGGCACTGGTTACCGTTACTGACCCTGATAACGGCAAGGTCAATACCATGACCGTCAGCTGGGGCGGCGTCGGCGTTCTCTGGAACAAAAATGTCGTGACCATCTACATCCGCCCGCAGCGGTATACCCATGAATTCTTAGAAAAAACCGACCGTTTTACCCT
>CALWWT010000164.1 GCA_944385325.1 uncultured Clostridia bacterium
ATTTTCATGTCTCTCTATAATAATGTGTGGCTTTTGAATAGTATCAAATTAGTATCAAAAGGCACTTGCAACCTCAAAGAATGGCTTGAAATCAAGGTTTTTTGAGGTTCCTGCATTATTCGAACTCGATAGTTGCCGGAGGCTTGGAAGTGATATCGTAGACGATACGGTTGATTGAGCGGACCTCGTTGACAATGCGAACAGAGATCTTGTCCAGAACCTCATACGGAATCCGTGCCCAGTCAGCAGTCATAAAGTCAGTGGTGGTAACGCCGCGCAGAGCGAGGGTATAGTCATAGGTTCTGCCGTCGCCCATAACGCCGACCGAACGCATGTTGGTCAGGACAGCAAAATACTGGTTGATCGAATATTCGAGCCCCGCTTTGGAGATCTCATCACGGAAGATATAATCGGCATCCCGCAGGATATCCAGTTTCTCCTTGGTGATCTCACCGATTACACGGATTGCAAGACCGGGACCCGGGAACGGCTGGCGCATGACCAGGTATTCGGGGAGCTGCAGCTCACGTCCCAGCTGACGGACTTCGTCCTTGAACAGCAGTCTGAGCGGTTCGATGATTTCCTTGAAATCGACATAGTCGGGAAGACCACCGACGTTATGATGGCTCTTGATGACGGCAGCGTCACCGGTACCCGATTCAATAACGTCGGGATAGATGGTGCCTTGTACCAGGTAGTCGACTTTACCGATCTTCTTGGCTTCATCCTCGAAGACGCGGATAAACTCTTCACCGATGATTTTACGTTTGCGTTCCGGCTCAGAAACGCCGGCGAGCTTGTCCAGGAAACGCTGTTCAGCATTGACACGGACAAAGTTGATATCCATATTGCCGAAGATGGACTCTACCTCGTCGCCTTCGTTTTTGCGCAGAAGACCGTGGTCAACAAAGATACAGGTCAGCTGCGGACCGACTGCTCTTGCGAGCAGTGCAGCGGCAACCGAGGAATCGACACCGCCGGAGAGTGCCAGCAGGACTTTTCCGTCGCCGACTTTTTCGCGGATCTGGTTGATGGCGGTTTTCAGATAATCGCCCATCGTCCAGTCGCCGACAGCGCCGCAGACCTCATACAGGAAGTTGCGGATCATCTTGATACCGTTTTCGGTATGGTTGACCTCCGGGTGATACTGAACGCCGTAGAATCCTCTTGCTTCGTCAGCAATCGCGACATTGGGACAGGCGTCAGAGTGTGCAGTCAGTTTGAAACCGTCCGGGACCTTTGCCATATAATCGCCGTGGCTCATCCAGGAGATACCCTCGGCTGGAAGACCCTTGAACAGCTTGCAGTCGGTATCATAGTAGGTCAGCGTTTTGCCGTACTCACGGGCAGAATCATCCTGTGCTTCGGTGACCTGACCGCCCAGGGTGTGGGCCATCAGCTGGCAGCCGTAGCAGATGCCGAGGATCGGAACACCCATCTCAAAGATGGCAGGGTCATAATGAGGCGCGTTTTCCAGATAAACGCTGCCAGGACCGCCGGTAAAGATAATACCGATCGGGTTTTCAGCTTTCAGCTTCTCGATAGGGGTAGTATAAGGGAGGACTTCACAGTAGACGTTGCATTCGCGCACACGTCTGGCAATCAGCTGGTTATACTGACCGCCAAAGTCAAGGACGATAACCTTCTGGTTTTTCATGATAACATCCTTTCAATTGAATTGATCTGCTGCACAAAACGGCAGAGTTGAATTGATACATCTATTATAAAATAAAAATGGAAAAGAGTAAAGCATTGGAGAAAAAAACATTCCAACCACTTTACTCTTTTTTCGGTAGAAGATGCACAGTTTTGTGCGAACTGTCAGTTAGGGGTGTACAGCTGTTTATAGGGATTTCCACTGTTTGGAGTCAGGACAATATAGTGCTGGTTAAGCAAATCATCGGCATTGTATCCAAAAGCATCCGCAAACTCCTGTACATAACCGCGAATCGATTGCAGGTCTTCCGCTTCAGCATCACGCCAGCAGACCTGTTTGGGAAGATCATGCGGAGGAACCGAGCAGCGGAGGAATATTTTACCTCCATGCATGCCTGTTCCGCAGAAATATCCGACAGGAGCTTCTTCACCGCCGCCGATGTTGAATACAATGATCACACCGCCTGCCTGATATTCGCCCAGAAAAGAACCCGCCTTTTTCCCGACCATCAGCACCGGTACCTTGTCCTCATATTCCTTCATATGGATGCCTGCGCGATATCCTGTATCATCCCGGACAAGAATGTGTCCGCCGCGCATTGCATAGCCGGTTGCATCGCCTGCACTGCCATGGATGCAGATCACGCCGTCATTCATCGTATCGGCGGTAGCGTCCTGTGCGTTGCCGTAGACATGGATGGCAGAGCCGTTCATATAAGCTGCCAGTGCGTTGCCGGGCGTACCATGGATGGTAATCGATTTTCCGGAAAGACCGGCGCCGATATAGCGCTGCCCGATACAATCTGTTATGGTAATTTCCTGTTCAGAAGCCTGGCGGATTTGTTCATTCAATTCCTGATATCCAAGATTTTTTGCATTGATCATCATCTGGAATCTATCCTCCCTGTTAATGCGCTATAGCCAGCATTTTGTCACGCTCTTCCCGAGAAAACGCCATCAGCTGGGGCTTTTCTTTCAGCAGTTCAAAGTCAACAGTGTCAAGAGGGCGTTTATCACGGATCATGGCGGTATAAATACCTGCACGCGCTACATCTCCAATCAGGATAAAGCCATGCAGCAGACCGTCTTTGACCGCAAAGAGCTTGTAATTTTCCTCGTCTTTATAAACAGAGACTTCTCCGTCGTAGCTTCCGGCAGTCAGCATATGCAGTCCAAAAAATCCAATCGCATTCAGCGGAATTGCCTTGTCAAACACCCGGTCGCCGCCTGCCATATTGATACCGGCTGTTTCGCCCTGCAGATAGGCATTCGGAAGAAGTGCAAGCACCCGGATGCCATCGATGGTAATATCATGGCATTCGGTACAGTCGCCGGCGGCATAAACATCCTCAATAGAAGTAGCGCAGCGGTCATCGACGGTAATGCCGCGCCCGACTTTTCCGCCAGCTTCCGATACAAGCGAGGTGTTGGCGCGCACGCCGACACAGACGCACAGCACATCAAACGGGATTTCACGACCGCTTTTGAGAATGGCAGTATTTTTCGTAAACTTTGCGGCAGCATCGCCCAGAACAAATTCAATCGAAGCGTGCTCTTCAATATATTTTTGTACAATACCCGCAGGTTCCGGCTGGAGAATAGAAGGGAGGATATGATCGGCAAGATCGACTACAGTAATTTTCCCTGCCTTATTCGCGATACCTTCCGCACACTTGAGTCCAATAAGACCGGCGCCCATGATCAGTACCCGTGTATCTTTGGTCAGCGCCTGATCCAGTGCGTGGGCGTCATCCAGCGTCATAAAGGAAAATTTCTTTTCCACCTCATCCAGACCTTCAATTGGCGGGATAAACGGGCGGGAACCGGTTGCAACCATCAGTCGGTCGTAATCGAGCGTTTCGCCGCTGTCCAGTGTGACGGTTTTGGCTTTGGGATCAATTCCGGTGACGGTTTTTCCCAGCATGGCGTTTACGCCGTTGTCTGCGTAAAAGGAATCAGGGCGGTATTTCATCCGTTGTTCGTCAGTTTTCCCGTACAGCAGATAGGAAATCAGCGGTCGGGAGTAGGTATGGTGGGGTTCCGACGCGATCAGGGTAATAGGGGATTCACGATCGATCTGCCGGATGCCTTCGACACATCCGACTGCCGCAGCAGAATTGCCGATGATCACATATTTCATACCAAATTCAATCCTTTCTGTGAAAGTGAAAAGGTCCGTGGCGGTTACCGTTCTTCAAAAATGATTGCCTGGTTGGGGCAATGCTGGACACAGGCAGGTGAGCCGCCCGCATTGTTCAGGCAAAGCTCACATTTCTGGACCACACCATCCTCAGAAGGCATGATTGCGCCATACGGACAGGAGAGGATACAGGTATAGCATCCGACACATTTGTCATGATTGAAGGTAATCACGCCGTTTTCACGGGTCAGAGCGCCGGTGATGCAGCTCTTGACGCAGAGCGGTTCCTCACAGTGACGGCAGGAGACCGCAAAGCTGATCCCTTTTTCCTCTTCAATCCGGATACGGGGATTGATCCGGACATTTTTCAGCGCCTTTACCATATCCGAAACACCCGAATTGGCAAATGCACAGTAGTATTCGCACAGGTGGCAGCCAAGGCACCACTCTTCATTGACATATACTCGTTTCATAGAAAATCCCTGCCTCTATAATTTTAGAAAGGTAATCGTAAACAGTAAAGAAACATTTATAAATTGTTGTCTATTTCTTTATTTAAAAATGTTTCAAAGAAAGCCCGGCTTTGTTTCTTGCCGGGCTTCCCCAATCAATTATCAGCGGATTACAATCTGTTCTCTTTCAGCGCCGACTGAGATGTATTTGATCTTGCAGCCGACTGCTTTTTCAAGATAGGTGACATAATTCTGTGCTGCTTCGGGAAGATCTTCCCATTTGCGCGCACCGGTGATATCGCACTTCCAGCCGGGCAGATACTCAACAACCGGTTTTGCACGGTTGAGTGCTTCGCCCATCGGGAAGTAATCGACGACCTTGCCGTCAACGTCGTAATGGGTAACGACCGGGATGCGGTCCATGTAATCCAAAACGTCCAGCAGAGTCAGTGCCAGTTCATCCGCACCCTGGCAGGATACGCCGTAGCGGGAAGCGACGATGTCGATCGGACCAACTCTTCTCGGGCGTCCGGTAGCGGCACCGTATTCATGACCAGCTTCACGCAGGTCATGTTTTTCCTCCTCGGTCATAGCCAGCTCGGCAGCGAACGGACCTTCGCCGACACAGGAGGAATATGCCTTCATAATACCAATCGACTTATCCAGTTTTTTACCGGGCAGACCAGCACCGATGGGAGCAAATGCGCCGATAACATTGGAAGAAGTGGTCATCGGGTAGATACCGTAATCAACGTCACGCAGAGCGCCCAGCTGTGCTTCAAACAGGATTTTCTTGCCAGCGCGGTCAGCTTCGTCGAGGTATTCACCGATATCGCAGATATAAGGCTTAAAGATTTCAGCGTATTTTTCCAGCCAGCCAAACAGTTCGTCAAAGTTGAGCGGTTCACAGCCATAGATGCTGGTCAGGGTCAGGCTCTTCCATTCAACAATGGTGCGGAAACGTTCACGAACTTCGCTCAGGTGCAGCAGGTCGCCCATACGCAGGGTCTTTTTCATGTATTTGTCGCCGTAAACATATGCGATACCGCGCAGGGTAGAACCAAACTTTGCGGCGCCCAGACGCTGTTCTTCCAGTTTATCCTGCTGTACATGGTAAGGCATGCAGATGGTGGCGCGGTTGCTGATTTTCAGGTGATCAGGGTTGATTTCGATTCCTTTTTCCCGAAGCGACTGGATTTCCTGATCCAGATGCGCAAGGTCAATAACCATGCCGTTGCCCATGACGCAGGTAACTTCCGGACGGAGGATACCAGAAGGGAGAAGGTTCAGAATAAATTTGCCGCGGGCATTTTTTACGGTATGTCCCGCGTTGTTGCCGCCCTGATAACGGCAGACAATATCATACTCTTCAGAAAGCAGATCGACCATACGGCCTTTGCCTTCATCGCCCCAGTTGATGCCGGTGATTGCAGTTAACATCATCAAGTTCCTTTCCTGACTCAAAACTTCGCTGGAAAACGCGATTCAGTCCCCAGTTTCCAAGTACCAGTTGTGTTGTTTCCGCTCATCCGGCGGAAATCTTCTATCTGTTTTGGACACAATCCGGTACAATACCATGTTAAGCTATTTTGAGCCGGTTGTCAAGGTTTATCGAATGGATGACAGGTGTCCTGCGGCGTTCTTTTTTTATTGCCGCAGGACAGGTTTGTTCCGTGCATTTGCGATTTTGTTTCTTATTCAATCCCATTAGTGAAATAATTCCGCATATTTTCTTTATAACTTGCGGTTCAGTATATCATTGGGGTTATTCACCCGCGTGGCGGATACCAAGGATTTTCAGCTCAGTTTCCGAAAGCCCGATGCCCCTCAACATCAGTCGGTTGCCTTTGAGCGCCTCAATCGAGTTGATACCCATGCCGCCCATCATTTCTTTAATCTCGTGGGTCCAGGCATTGACCAGATTGACCAGACGCCGATATCCAACATCCGGGTTGAGGCGTTTGACCAATTCCGGCACCTGGGTTGCAATGCCCCAGTTGCATCTGCCGCCCTGACAGCTGCGGCAGAGGTGGCATCCAAGAGCCAGCAGAGCAGCTGTTCCAATATAAACGGCATCCGCACCCAGCGCAATTGCCTTTACAATATCGGAAGAAGAATGGATCGAACCGCCGACAACAATCGAAACATTGCCGCGGATACCTTCGTCACGCAGCCGCTGGTCAACTGCGGCGAGCGCCAGCTCGATTGGAATACCGACATTGTCACGGATACGGGTCGGTGCGGCACCGGTGCCGCCGCGGAAGCCATCGATAGCGATGATATCAGCGCCGCTGCGGGCAATACCCGAAGCAATGGCTGCGATATTGTGGACTGCCGCAATTTTGACAATGACCGGTTTTTTATATTCGGTTGCTTCCTTGAGTGAGAAGACCAGCTGTCGCAGATCTTCAATTGAATAGATATCGTGATGCGGAGCCGGTGAGATCGCGTCTGTACCGGTCGGGATCATACGGGTTTTGGAAACATCGCCAAAGACTTTGGCTCCGGGAAGATGACCGCCGATACCGGGTTTTGCACCCTGTCCCATTTTGATTTCAACCGCGGCGCCGGTTTCCAGGTAGTCTTTATGCACACCGAAACGGCCGGATGCAACCTGAACAATGGTATTGGGACCGTATTCATAAAAGTCCTCATGCAGACCGCCTTCACCGGTATTGTAGCAGATACCCAGCTCTCTTGCGGCCCTTGCAAGGCTTGCGTGGGCGTTATAGCTGATAGAGCCATAGCTCATCGCCGAAAACATGATCGGCGTGGACAGTGCAATCCGCGGCGGCAGATCAGTAATAATTTTACCGTCTTTATCTCTTCGGATGCTGCCCGGTTTTGCGCCCAGGAAAACACGGGTTTCCATCGGTTCACGGAGCGGGTCGATAGACGGGTTGGTGACCTGAGAGGCATTGATCAGAATTTTGTCCCAGTAGATGGGATAATCTTTAGGGTTGCCCATCGAGGAGAGGAGGACACCGCCGCTGTCTGCCTGGCGGTAGATTTCCTCAATCGACTGACGGGACCAGTTCGCATTTTCCTTGAAGGTATGGTCGCTCTTGACGATTTTCAGAGCCCTTGTCGGGCAAAGCGATACACAGCGGTGGCAGTTGACACATTTAGAGGAATCAGAGAACATTTTGTTCAGGTCGGCGTCGTAACGATGGACCTCATTCGCACACTGCCGTTCACAGACGCGGCAGACGATGCACAGATCAGGGTTGCGAACCACCTCATATTCCGGATATAGAAATTGAATAGGCATCGGATCAGCCCCTTTCTGTCGTATGGTTTAAGGTTACGATAACCGGTTCACCGCCGCGGGGCGACCACAGCCGGTCAGGTTCAGGTTCCATCAGCCGGATAGCACTTTCTTCACTGGCGACATAGAACATATCGCCCTTTTCGGCGGCGACCATCGAACGAAGTTTCAGCCGGTCATTCAGTGCCATCAATCCGCCTTCAAACCCGACCAGAATCGAGAAGGGACCGGTGATCAGCAGACTTGCATAAACATCACGGAAATAAGTGGCTTTTGCCTTTTCTTCTTCCGATTTTGCCTCAATTGTTGACCAGAAAGGCGCTGCGATCACCTGTGCGACTTCTTCCATGGTGAGTCCCTGACGGCGATGGAGATAATCGATCACATAGGTGATCACCTCGGTATCCGTCTGAAGGGTGCAGGAATACCCAAACATTTCAATATAACGGCGGTTGGCATCATAAGAAGAAATCTCACCGTTATGTACAATTGAATAATCCAGCATCGCAAACGGATGCGCGCCGCCCCACCATCCGGGCGTATTGGTCGGATATCGACCGTGTGCGGTCCAGCAATAGCCTTCATATTCTTCCAGCCGGTAAAAATCGCCGACATCTTCCGGAAAACCGACTGCTTTGAATACACCCATATTCTTACCGCTGGAGAATACATAAGCGCCTTTGATCCGGGTATTGATCCGGATGACGCAGCGGGCGACAAACTCTCTTTCGCCCAATTGGGAATCAGCCAGCTTGGTAGGAAGCGGGTTGACAAAATACCGCCAGATCAGCGGTTCATCGGTGATCCGGGGATTTTTTCGGATCGGAATTTTGGAAAGGTTGATGATGTCAAAATGCTCTTCCAAAAATGCCTCACATTCCGCCTTTGCGGACTTATTGTCGTAAAACACATGGAAGGCATAGGCGTCTTTATATTCCGGGTAGATGCCATATCCGGCAAATCCTCCGCCCAGTCCATTGGAACGGTCATGCATGACGGTCATCGAATGTACGATGGATTCGCCGCTGACCAGCCTGCCGTCTTTTGCAAACATACCGCTGATGGCACAGCCTGACGGAATGCGGATATTGCCTTCTCTTACAGGATTGGCTGCCATAGAATATCCTCCCTTTTTATGACTTCTGACAGATGCTCTTGTAAAATTAAGAGAAGTCAGTGGTTCCGGTTTTTATCCCGCGTTTTTTGAAAACCATCCGGTGCGTCATTGCGCCTGTTGGCTGCCGGTGTAAACCGGTATACATGCGGCAGATGAGGGATACAGAAGAAAAAAGGCGTCCATCAAAAGGTTAAATACCTCTCAGGTGTGGCACTTAACCTTCTGATGAACGCCTTTGTTCATTGAGAGCATTATACGCCGAAACTGTGGAGATGTCAATGCAATATGCAATTTTTTTACCTCAAAATTTCATTTTCGTCAGTTTGCATATTTTTTAAAGAAGAATACCGTTCCTTTGTCCCAGAATTTGAATATATCATGTATATAATATAGGCAGAAAGGTATATTTAGAAGCGTCAGGGAGCAATATTGGCAAAAGTATGAAAAATATTCCCTCAAAAATTCTCGTCTGCAGTAAAAAAAGACGAATGTTGCAATTTTGAGAAAAAAGCCTTGACTTTTTGTTTTCGGTGGCATATAATTAACGCGTAAACAGCAAAGGCGCTGTAGGTCAGGAAAGTCCTACAGCGCCTTATCTCGTATCCAGGGAAGTTTCAGAGATGCTCTCTGAAGCCTTATGCCAGATGGCCGCTAAAAAGCGTTGCGGCTTGGAAATAAAAGGAGGATCTTTATATGAGCACTGTTCCCGAAATGTTCGGCAGCAAGGTATTCAATGATGCTACGATGCGCCAGCGGCTGCCCAAAGAAACCTATAAGGCGCTCAAAAAGACGATCGATAACGGAGAGCCGCTCGATCTTTCGGTCGCAAATATTGTTGCCAACGCGATGAAAGACTGGGCGTGTGAAATGGGCGCTACCCATTTCACCCATTGGTTCCAGCCTTTGACCGGTATCACCAGCGAAAAGCACGACAGTTTTATCAGCCCTACCGCTGACGGCGGTGTCATTATGGAGTTTTCCGGCAAAGAGCTGGTAAAAGGTGAACCGGATGCATCCTCCTTCCCTTCCGGCGGACTGCGTGCCACCTGTGAAGCCAGAGGCTATACCGCATGGGATCCGACTTCCTACGCATTTATTAAGGATGACACCCTGTGCATTCCGACCGCGTTCTGCTCCTATACCGGTGAGGCACTGGATAAAAAGACGCCTCTGCTCCGTTCGATGGACGCGGTTTCCAATCAGGCATGCCGAATTCTGAAACTGTTTGGCATCGATGTCCCGCGTGTTACCTCTACGGTTGGCGCTGAGCAGGAATATTTCCTGGTGGATAAAGAAGACTATAAGGCAAGACGTGACCTGATCCTGACCGGACGCACCCTGTTTGGATGCCCGCCTGCAAAAGGACAGGAGATGGAAGAACACTACTTTGGTGTAATTCGTTCTTCTGTTTCGGAATATATGAAAGAGGTCGATGAAGAACTCTGGAAGCTGGGGATTCTGGCAAAGACCAAACACAATGAGGTCGCTCCTGCCCAGCATGAGCTTGCCCCGATCTTCTCTACCACCAACTCCGCAATCGACGGCAACCTCCTGACGATGGAAGTTATGAAAAAGGTCGCGGAAAAACATGGTCTTGTCTGCCTGCTGCATGAAAAACCCTTTGCAGGTGTCAACGGTTCCGGCAAACACAACAACTGGTCGATCTCGGCACCTGGTCTGAACCTGCTGGACCCCGGCAAAAAGCCGATGGAGAACCTGCGTTTTCTGGTATTCCTGGCTGCCGTTATCAAAGCGGTTGACGAATATCAGGACCTGCTGCGTGTAGCAGTCGCTTCTCCTGGCAACGACCACCGTTTGGGCGCAAACGAAGCACCTCCCGCGATCATCTCGATGTTTGTCGGCGATGAGCTGGGCGAGGTAATCGACGCGCTGGCAGGCGATGCTGAATACCATGACCATGAACGTCAGAAGATGGATCTGGGCGTTGCTGTACTGCCCAAGTTCTCCAAGGACAATACCGACCGCAACCGTACTTCTCCTTTTGCCTTTACCGGCAACAAGTTTGAGTTCCGTGCACCCGGTTCCAACATGAACCTGTCGGATGTCAACACTGTTTTGAATACCGCTGTAGCAAAAGAACTCAGAGAATTTG
>CALWWT010000165.1 GCA_944385325.1 uncultured Clostridia bacterium
TATGAATCAGCAAAGAAGTATTGCTCCGCTGTTTTTCCTCTCCGTTCAGTCGGGTAATCACTGTCTGGTCAGCCGGGTCAAGTCCGGTCACAATTCTCGGGCCTACCGGTGCAAACAGGTCAAACGCCTTACCGCGGGTCCACTGACCCTCACTCTTCTGGATATCACGGGCGGTCACATCGTTGGCGACGGTAATTCCAAACACATAATTCATCGCCTCTTCTTCAGAAACATGAGTCATCTTTTTCCCAATGACAATCGCCAGTTCCCCTTCGTAATCCACCCGTTTGGATACGGCAGGATAAGGAATGATTCCGTCCGGATCATTGACACAGGTAGACGGCTTGATAAACAAAACCGGTTTTTCCGGGACAGCGTCTCCGAAAGCGTCCTGCATCTCCTGAATATGGTCAAAATAGTTTTTACCGACGCAGACCATTTTGTTGCCCTCAAACGGTGCCAGCATCCTGGTCTGTGAAAGTTCTATTTCTTCACCGGTCTTTTTTCCGCCCAGATAAGGCGCACCATCCAGCAGCAGTGCTTTACCGTCCAGTTCCTCCGCCCATTTGGGACCGGACGTGGTTTCGATTCGAATATATTTCTGGTTCATAACATCCTCCTGTAGATTACGCTTTAAAGCAGTTTAATAACATTATACTATAAATCCTTCCATCTGACAAGAAAAACGGACAGTCTCCGCAAAAGAAACTGTCCGTTAACGGCTATATAAATTTATCAGCCCTGTTCAGCCAGCCAGGCGTCCAGCTGCGTCTGTTTTTCCTGGATGATTGTTTCCAGACCGGAACTCTTGAGTGCGTTGTTGAACTCAGCAATCGCAGCATCTACATCGTCCATCGTGCCGAACTGCATCGACTTGGTGTACTGTTCCAAAGTCGCGTTGCAGGCTGCGACCTGGTCGGAAACTACAGTAGAATCATAGACAAAACCAGCTGCTTGTGATTTGATTGCACTGTCCGTTGCAGTCTTATACTGATCCCAGATATCAACAGGGTTACCATCCCAGGCGTGACCAGCGGTCTGGTTGGGATAAATCCAGCCAAAATCGTTATGGTAGCCAACGTTGGAGGAATCCATTCCTTCGGGATATGCCGCAAGACCATCTTCTGTCTCGACCCAGTCGACGCCTTCAATACCCCAGTTGATCAGATCTTCAAACTCCTGGCTCTGGAAAGCCCAGTTATAGAAAGCGGCAGCCTTGGCAGGATCTTCCGAAGCGTTTGCCAGGCAATACTGCATAGCGGTATAACTGGAAGTTGTATAGTTACCCACTCCATTCAGCGGGATCACCGTTACATCATAGCCGCACTGCGCTTTCTTTTCTGCCGCAGTATTAGGTTTGATGCCTACCAGATAAGAGAACATATTGCCGGCTTTCAGCAGGGTTTCACCGGTATCCTGGCTGGTTGCGGCGTCAGCGGAATAATAATGTGCGTCATACCATCTCTTGGCAGTGGTAACCAGCTGTTTGAACTGATCAGATTCATACCAGTTGGTAACAGTTGTAGTCTGACCATTATTTTCCAGTACACCAAAGCCGTCACCGAGCGAGTCAGTCAGACTGCCTACATAGTTGGACAGCCCCTGCTGACCGGCAAGAACGGTCATATTGGGATATGCCTGCTGAACAGCTGCAAACAGTTCATCCAGTTTTTCAAGGGTTGCCGGGTCATTGGCGTCAACATCCGCAAAGTCCTCCGCGGTATATCCCACTTCGGTCAGGATATCGGTACGGGCAACCAGACCGAAAGTATTGGCTCTTTCTTTGATTACGCCAATACCGGTCATGAAATCGCCGATATAACCATAATTAAGTTCGTCACCCAGATAATCGATGACATCCGGAATCTGGTCAAGATAGTCTGCCCAGTTGAGGATATATCCAGCTTCAATATAACTGGGAAGCGTTGCGGGAGAAGTATTGCAGAAAAGGTCAAGAGGTTCATTTGCTGCCAGCATCATCTGAAGAGTGGAAGAAGCTGTACCGAAAGTAACCGGAATAAAATCAATGTTCATATTGATTTCTTCCAGAGCCAGTGCGTTGGCAGCTTCTGTAACAGCGGTATAAGACTCGCCCTCGGTCTGATTCAGATACATAAAGTGAACGGTGTAAGGCTCACCTTCCATATCGATAGCAGAGTTGCTTTCCGAAACTTCGCTGCTCTCTCCCCCACTGGTTTCGGCTTCAGAAGAGCTTCCGGAAGAAGCGGGTTCATCCGAACTGGAGGTAGAAGAACTGTTGCCACATGCAGACATGGAAAGTGCCATCATACCGGCTGCCAATACTGCGCAAAGGATTCTTTTTTTCATAACTAACTGTCATCCTTTCAAGACAAAGATCATATTTGCCGGCAGCCAACCACCGGCAATATACAGATACGGAACACCGTCCCGTCGTTTTGACAGCTTTATTATAGCAAGATATCTCGCATCTTTCCATAAACGCAAACTAGGAGAATTGTTCTTTTTCATAGATATCTTGATTTTCAGACGTAAAAATAGTATCATATAGAAAAAATAATGAAAACATTTTGATAAACTGGTAAAAAGAAAGAAAGGACGGATTGTGGACATGACAATTTTGCTGGTGGATGATGAGCGTCAGGTACTGGACGGTATTCTGCACGGCGTAAACTTTTCTTCACTCGGGTTTACCAGAATCCTCACCGCACGCAGCGGTGAAGAGGCTCAGGACATTATCCTCAAAGAAAAAATTGACATCCTGGTCACCGATATCGAGATGGCAGATCTCTCCGGTCTTGGGCTGCTGGAATGGATTCGGGACAATGGATACCGTATCCTGACCATCTACTGCACCGCTTTCCGCAACTTTGATTATGCAAGAAAAGCAGTCGAACTGCACGCATACGACTATTTTCTCAAACCGGTCAGCTATGCCGAACTGACCCGAAAGCTGATCGATGCAGTTCAGGCGCTGGGTGTACAGCTTCCAAGCAACAATACGTCTTCTGCTGGCAATGAACCACCAGCACCAAGCGGAAAAAGGGTCCGGATCGCCATTCAAACAGTGTGTCAATATATCGACAATCACCTGTCAGAAGAACTGACACGCGCCAGTCTGGCAGGTCTTGTGTATATGAACCCGGATTATCTCGGAAGTCTGTTCAAAGAACAGATGCACTGCTCCATCACCATGTATATCCAGCAAAAACGCCTGGAGCATGCCAAAAATATGCTGGTCAATACCGAGCTTTCCATCAGCCAGATCGCAGAACTGGTCGGATATGACAACATCTCCTATTTTTCCAAGCTGTTCCGCCAGAAGGTCGGATGCCAGCCGGGTGAATACCGCCGGGGAATCCGTCCGGAAACCACCGTACCCGACCAATCCGAATATTCTGACAGAAAGGAATGACTGATATTTGACTTTTAAAAAAGCTTCTCCCTCACTGTTAAAGATTCTGAAATTTACAATGGCGCTGATTATACCAGTCGCGCTGATCGCAATGACCGTCTGCATCTTTACCCTGCGGCAGGCTTCCAGTGCAAGCCGCGAACGGCTGCAATCCATCATGAATTATCAGACTGCCCAAATAAATACTGCACTCGGTCAGCTCAACTACCATCTCACCGATAAACTTGCAAACGACGAAAATCTCCAGGAGCTCCAGCGCAACAATACTGATCCGCTGCTCAATCCTTACCGTGTCAATCAGGTCATTAGTGACCTGCAATCGCTGCAAAACCTGATCAATCCCGGTTTTTCCTTTATGATGTCCGTTCCCGAATATGGGCTGAAAGGAGTACAGCGAAGTACCCAGGACAGTTATTCTGATAATCTGTGTATTGAGAACTACCTGTCAAACAATCTGTCGCTCTTTCCAGAATATGGTGTGCTGACATACATCCAGAAAATCGGTACAAAAAACTGGCTGCTCAGCATCACCCAGAGCCGCGGCGTCTATCTGGCGGCATGGATTGATATTGAACACCTTTTCTCCTTCATGGATTCCGTTCTCCAGTCGGAAAAGGGATTTTACCTGTTGATCGATGAAAACGGCAATCCGCTCACAGGTCAGCAATACTGGTACAACAACCAGATCACGCTGAATGAAGACGGAACGGTATCCACCAACATTCCCAAATCGGTCAGCATATCTAACCCGGTCATTTCCGGCTTCAGCATTATTACGGTTGATATCCCGCTTGACAACCTGGGAGACAGTTGGATTTACTTTCTATGTGTACTGCTTCTGTGCGGTGTTACGATGGGATTTTGCGGATATCTGATCTTTTATTTCAGGCACTATATCCAGTCGCCGCTCCAATTTTTCCAGAATCATGTCAACGATTATCTGAAAGAGCGCCGTTTCACCAAACGTTATGGTTTTGCCGAGCTGGATGAGGTCGCAAACGCCTTTTCCGCACTGGAGCAGCAGGTCAACGGTCTGAAAATTGATATCTATGAAGAAAAACTGCGGCGCACCAAAACCGAATTGGAATTTTTACAGAACCAGATCAAACCGCATTTTTTTGTCAACTGCTTCAACATTATCATCGGTATGGCAGAATGGGAACGGTTTAACCAGATCCAGGACTTTTGTATGCTGCTGTCTTCCTATGTGCGATATTCCCTTTGTGACGGGTTTGATACCGTTTCGCTCGGCGACGAGATATCCCAATGCAGGGATTTTCTGGAAATCCAGAACATACGCTTTGATCTGACAGCAACCTTTCAGGATGTGGAAGACCAATCGCTGCTGCAATACCATATCCCGCCGCTGACTATTCTCTCACTGATGGAAAACTCGGTCAAGCACAATAAATTCAAGGTGGACAATTTGCAGCTCAGCCTCACCGCTCATAAAGTTCCCGGCGGGCTCAACGGGCTTTTAGTACTGGAATATGCCGACAATGGCGTCGGTCTGAGCTGTGAAGACAATGACCGGATGCAGCAAATGCTGGAATCCACCCGGAAAAGTATCTTTGAGGATGGAGAAAATGTTTCCTTTTCCAACGAACATATCGGAATACAGAATGTCTACCGGAGGCTGATGCTGATGTACGGCGAACGAGCAAAAATGGATATTACCAGCCAGCCGCAGCATGGCTTTTGTATGAAAATCACCCTTCCCTGTATCCATAAGCCTGTTGCAAAAGAATAAAGCAAAACCCGGCACCTCCTGTCATTTTCAGGATGTGCCGGATCCAGGCTGTCGATAAAGTCAATCGCTCGTTCTCTTTTTCCGCCATTGCCATGCTTCGCATGGGCAATGGCTACGTTTTTTAGTGGGGTTGCGCGCGGAGCGCGCCCAGGGCAGGCTTTCCCAGAAAGCCGTACAGTTTGCTGGCAAACTGTCTGGTTCGCAACGCGAACCGTCCGCCCCTGGACCTGCTGTTCTCTAAAATGGGGTTGTCTAATCTTGAACGATCGATTCGCCAATCCCAAAAACGTTTTTTCGACAAGCTCAACCCGGCACCTCCTGTCATTTTCAGGATGTGCCGGGTCTATTATTTTCACTCTGCTTCGGACGATGCGTCTTCCGACGAACCGGGAACAAACAGTCTGGTATACTGAATCCAGACAGTCCAGTCGTCATATACATCTACCTGCTGATAACCGATCAGCCGTTTGCCGACCAGATCGCACCCACGGTAAACCGCAAGCGGAAGGCTGGGAAGCTGAACAAGGTATTCCTGTTCGAAATTCGCCAGTTTTTCGCTGAACCGGCTGGAATTCGCATCAAAACCGGTATGGCGCAGCTGGGCAGCAGCTTCTTCCAGAGAAGTGCCTTTCAGTCCCTGCCATGCACCCCAGTTTTTGGGAGCTGTAGTCTTCCGGAAATAAAGGTCGGTGTCCTCGGTATTCTCCATCGGAACAATTTCCAGAAGCGGCTGCTCTTCCGCTGCCTTTTCCAGCAGACGCAGCACATCCACTTCCTCCTCATTTTCCGGGTCATAGCCATAGGTCAGCTGTACCGGTTCACCACCGTTTGCCGCTTCCAGCAGAGCCTCTGCGTCTGCGCTGCCGGTGCCGGCAGCACTCAGCGATGTATAACAGCTCTGGTAAAGGGAAGACGCAAGCGGGATATTGCCGACAGCCCCCTGTCCCCAGTTACCTGCCAGTATATCAGCCGCCTGCTGCGGGTCAATCAGTGCCGACAGAGCCTGACGGATACCGGTCGGTACACTTTCGCTAAATCCAAGGCTGGAGACGGTCAGGCTGTCATAATAATAGGCAGTTGCCATCTGGTCGGCGCCCAGCAGCTTATTGGCCTGTTGGATACCAGCCCGTCCTGTAATACCAACGATCAGATCATACGCTCCGCCGTTTTCCATATCCGCTGTTTCGACGCTCATGCGGGAAATAGAAGGCTGGCGCTTATAATACCCGCCTGCATAATAAGGGTTGACCACCAGCGTATATACGCCATCTTCCACCGATTCCAGCATATAAGGACCAGCCGTCACCATCGGCATCCGGCGGTACCCATTCACACCTTCCAACGTTGCGGCGAGCGCTTCTTCGGTCATACCGGTCACTGCCGCACCGCTGCCGTCATCGGTCAGTTCTCCGCCCGGAAGAATGACCGACATTGGAGCAGGATACACCTGCGTCAGCATCATTTCCTGATAATCCGGCAGATAATCCTCGTCGATCGTCAGTGAAAAACTGGAATCAGAAAGCAGATGCACACCGGAAAAATACGCTGTTTCACCTGTGGCATATTCTTCATATCCTTCCAGCTGGGCATACGCGGTGTTATCGCCGGACAGACTTCCGAAAGCAGCACTGCTCTGGAGCAGGACGGAAAATACATAGTCCTGTGCGGTCAAAGGGCTTCCATCGCTGAAATACAGCCCATCCACCAGATTATAGGTATAAGTTCTTGAACCGGTATCGCCCTCTGTAATCGTGACCGAACTGATCACTGAAGTATTGGCTGCATAGGCGTTTTCCTTTACGACGGTCACATTTTCCGCGCCGTGCAGCAAACTGCGAAGGTCACGGTCAGCACCGCAGTCACCCCATGCCGAAGTAAAAAGATATTCTCCGCAAAGAGGGGTATAAATTCCCACACGGCAGACTTCCTCTGTCTGGACTTTCTGTTCATTGCTCTCTATTGTAATGGCGCTGCAGCCGGACAGGGTCATAAGACCCATCAGCCCTGCGGCAAGTACAGCAGCCAGTCTTTTTAACTTCATCAAATTATTCTCCTTTTTCCAGGTAACAATCAGGGTCATTTTTTGCATACATAACAATACTATACCATGTTTACAGGAGAATAGCAAGGAAAAAATCCACTGTCTCCAAAACTGTCCTCAGACGACCTTCTTTCCTTTCCAGCCTCCCGCAGCAAACCGCCATACAAATATGACTGCCCGGAAAATCCAGTCAATCGTCATCGCAATCCATACGCCCTGTACGCCCATATCAAAGGCAACACCCAGCAGGAAAGAAAGACCGATCCGGCACGCCCACATCGAAACCATTGAAATGATCATCGTAAATTTGGCGTCGCCGGCTGCCCGCAGGGCATTGGGCAGGGTAAACGATGCCGGCCAGAAGATAATACCCATTGCCGAATGAATGAATACCAGATCCCATGCGACCTTTGCGGTCTGTTCTGTTGTATTGTAAAAACCGATCAGCGGTGCAGCCATTGCGATCATTGCAAGGTCACACACCGTCATCGCGATATATGAGATAACCATCATCCGCTTGACATTTCCGACCGTCTGACGGTCATCACCTGCACCGATACACTGCCCCACGACCGTGATCATCGCAAGACCAATCGCGGATGACGGAACACATTCAAGCCCTGCAAGGGTATTTGCGACCGCATTTGCAGTAATCGCATAGGTTCCAAACGACGAAATAAGACTGGCAACCAGAATTTTTCCCACCTGAAACAGACCATTTTCCACACCATTGGGAATACCGATCATCAGAATCGGTCGAACCATCTTCCACCTGGGACGAAGCTTGAGCATTCCGCGGATACACAGCGGATTGTCCTTATGTTCCAGCAGCCAGAGCATATACACCGCACCCAGTATTCTGGAGATCAGCGTCGCAGTTGCCGCACCGACAACCGCCAGCCCTGCGCCATAGATCAGGATCGCGTTTCCAACGATGTTGATACCATTCATGACAAAAGAGGTGAGCATCGAAATCTTGGAGTTGCCCATCGAACGGAACAGCGCCGCACCGCCATTATACAGTGCCAGAAAAGGATAGGATATCGCCGACAGCAGGAAATAAACCTGTGCGTTCGCCATGACCTCATCGTCTATCGAACCGAAAATGGCACGCAGCAGCGGCTGTCGGGTCAGCAGCGAAAAAGCTGAAATGACCAGCGAAACCACCAGTACGACAAATACCAGATGCCGTGCGGAATCCTTTGCCTCTTCATGCTTGCCCATTCCCAGATACTGAGCCGATACGACCGCGCCTCCCGTCGCCAGTGCGGAAAACACCTGGATCAGCAATACGTTGATCGAATCGACCAGCGAGATGCCGCTGACCGCCGCTTCACCGCAGCTGGACACCATGACGGTATCCGCCGCACCGATCGCCATGGCAAGAAATTGTTCGACGACCAGCGGCAGAATCAACGCTGTCAAAGACCGGCGGTCAAAGAGCGGCCGGCTGACCGTACTACTTTCTGACATAAAATATCCTTCCCTTCCATTTCAAAACCATTGTGCCGCTGACCGGCATAATGTAGATGCAGTATTTATTTTGTTTCATTTTAAGGAATTTGACAAGCGTAAAATTGCAAAAAAGTGCTGAATTTTGTAATTTTCAGCACTTTTTATCGAATTATTATGTAAAATTGGAGTAAACGCTGGATATTATTTCAAAAGCAGTATTATACCTCAGCTAAAATTTCTACCATTTCCGGATTCGGGAAACGTTCCAGAATTTCAGGGCAGAGATCGAGATGCAGCTCTTTTTCCTCTCCCTTTTTCAGGAAGGTTTTCTTGAATGCAGCCAGCTGCCTGTTCAGTTCCGGACGATCGTCACTGCGCAGATAACACAAAAGGGTACACATACCATCCCGCTCACCGGTATTGCGCACCGTAACGGCAATTTCATTTTCCATGCCGCGTTTGACCTCACCTGCCTCAAAGGTGGTATAGGACAGACCAAAACCAAACGGGAACAGCGGACGTTCACGCAGATAACGGTAGGTACGGCCTTCCATCCGGTAATCGTCAAACGGAGGCAGGCTCTCATCACTCCAGTAGAAGGTGACCGGCAGTTTACCGGACGGATTCACCTTGCCAAACAGAATATCGGCAAGTGCCGCACCGCCCTCAGCACCCGGATAGAAGCACTGAACCAGCGCGGAAGCATACTTGTTCTGGTCGCGCAGATCAACCGCAGAACCCGAGACATTGACAAAAATGATTGGTTTACCGGTCGCGCGGACTGCTTTCCACAGCCGGAGCTGAGACAGCGGAAGCTGGAGATCTGCCTTGTCGCCGCCATTCGCGCCGTTGAACGCGTCGCCCTCTTCCCCTTCCATCGAAGGATTTAAGCCAAGGAACATGACGACTGCATCTGCGCGTTTTGCAGCCAGGACCGCTTCCCGGGTCAGATCTTCCATCCAGGGATTTGCAGCCGCATCGATAAACGGATGGCAGCCTTTGGAATAGATGATCTCGCCGTCAAACGCGTCCTGAAGTCCGCGCAGGAAGGTGGAATAACGGGAAGGATAACCGTTATAGTTGCCCAGCAACACACTGACATCGTCAGCATTCGGACCGATGACTGCCAGTTTTTTGATATCCTTTTTAAGCGGCAGGATACCATCGTTTTTCAGCAGGACAACCGATTCTTCTGCCATCCTGCGGTTGATCGCACGATGGGCTTCGCATTCGATCACATCCGGACCAATCTTGTCAAACGGGCAGTCATCAGCGAACATTCCCAGGCGGAAGCGCGCTTCAAACAGCTTGACACAGGCTTCGGTAATCGTTTCCTCGGTGATCAGACCTTCCTCAACAGCCTGTCCGAGCGAACGGAAGGCATTGCCGCAGTTGAGAATGCAGCCATTGTTGACTGCCAGCGCCGCACTTTCCGCTTCGGTAAAGGTCACATGATGGTTGGCATTGATATCCTGAATCGCGCCGCAGTCGGATACAACATAACCACGGTAATCCCATTCATCCCGCAAAATCTTCTTTAGCAGCGTCTCGCTTCCGCAGCAGGGTTCACCGTTGACACGGTTGTACGCCCCCATGACGGCAGACGGGTCGGCATGTTCAATGCAGTAACGGAATGCCCAGAGATAGGTATCATCCATCGTTTCCCGGTCAATCTCCACATCCGCATGATGCCGGGTGGATTCCGGACCGGAATGGACAGCAAAATGCTTGATCGTCGCATCCAGTTTGCGGTAGGTCGGGTCGTCGCCCTGAAGACCTTCAATAAATGCACAGCCCATCACACCGGTCAGATAAGGGTCTTCACCGTATGTCTCATGCCCGCGTCCCCAGCGAGGGTCACGGAAAATATTGATATTCGGGCTCCAGTAGGTCAGCCCCTGATAGATACCGGTCGAGCCGAACTGTTTATAGCCATTATACTTTGCGCGCGCCTCGGTAGAAATTGCGTCGGCGACGCACCACAAAAGGTCAGGGTCAAAAGAAGCAGCCATACCGATCGCCTGCGGAAAAACGGTCGCCGTCCCGGAACGTGCAACGCCGTGCAGACCTTCATTCCACCAGTTGTATGCGGGAACATGCAGTTTTTCGATGGCAGGCGCGTCATAACGCAGCTGGCTCATTTTTTCTTCGAGGGTCATTTTTTTGACCAGTTCGATTGCCTGTTCATGAAAATTCATATTGAATAACACCATCCTCTTCATTACGAAAAAACACTTTCTTTTTCATCATGATATCATGTCGCGGTAAAAAAATCCAGTAGCTGGAAGTGAGAATATTTGTACCCGTGTTCGTGCACATTGACAGATATTTGAAATTAGACCTCAACTGTTCGGCATTTTGCCTTATCCGACACAGCAAAAAGCCGGATTCCATCGAACCCGGCTCAGGCTGTCGAAAAAGTTAATCGTTCGTTCTCTTTTTCCGCCATTGCCATGCTCCGCATGGGCAATGGCTACGTTTTTTTATGGGGTTGCGCGCCAAGGGCGCGCCCAGGGCTACCGCCCTGGAC